>JAXDBN010000036.1:0-5573 GCA_034678805.1 Syntrophomonadaceae bacterium | reverse complement strand
TGCTAACTGTAGTTCCATTAGTCTTTCTCGCGGTTGCAGGGTTCCGTTCATAATGGCAGTTCGAATAGCGTCTAATACTAGTTCGCGTAAAGGTTTGTAAGAGTCCAGGTCAACAGGAATTAAACGTTTTTCCGGCATTATTTGTATCACCTCTATTTCTAAAGATAAGTTGAAACCAGGAATGACTCGCTATAGATACCTTTTATGGCCTGCCATGCCTGAGCTGCTGCCTCATGGCTGCTGAAAAATCCTACTACACTAGGCCCGCTGCCTGACATTAGCGAATGCATAGCCCCTAGGTCATTAAGCCTGTTTTTTATGATTAATATATCCGGGCATTTACTCATGCTGACTGTTTCCAGATCGTTTTTCATCTGTGCAATTAACTCAATAATATCACATCTTAACCAAGCTTCAAAAAAGGCTGTATTATCAGATGAATCATGAATCTCCTCTACTCGCAGGTCACGGAATACCTCCGCAGTGGAGAGCTGGAATGGGGGTTTTACCAATACCATTTCCAAACGCGGACCTGTAGGCATCGGCGTAAGTATCTCACCCCGTCCCCGGGCTAATGCCGTTCCCCCCAGTAAACAGAATGGTACATCTGATCCTAATTGCAGGCCTAATTCCAGAAGCTCCTCATTACTCAGTTGGAGGTCACATAATTTATTAATGCCCTGCAATACAGCAGCAGCATTCGCACTCCCTCCAGCTAATCCAGCCCCTACCGGGATTTTTTTATCTATGTATATTTGCAGACCCAATTTTATAGCAAATCGTTCACAAAGTAAATGTGCGGCCTTATAAGCTAGGTTACTTTCGTTATGGGGGATATCATCACTATTACTGCTTACAATGATTTCTTCACCGATAGTAGCTATATATACCAGGTCACAAAGATTTATTTGCTGCATAACTGTTTCCAGTTCGTGATAGCCGTCTATTCTTTTTGCGACCACTCTAAGGGTCAGGTTTATTTTAGCGGGGGCTTTAACAACCACCTGACTATCCACCCTGCGCCACTCCTCACCATTTTTTTCATTATACACATAGCCCTTCCAAAAATAAAAGCCCGCCCCAGGCAAAAGGCCATTCCGCGCTGTTAAACCTCAAAAAGGTCCGTCTGTTGGCTATGCCTACCGACGGACCTTGGGGGACGATGAGGCTTAATTATTGACCAGCCTTACTCCCCGCGGGATTAATTCCAGGCATTTAAAAGTAATCTGGGCTTGTTCAGGAGTGTTTAAACCTAATCCCTGATCATTGGATGATATCAGACATAAGGGAGGAAACAAGACACACCACCAATTTTTCCCTTGACCCTCTCCTATCACTATTCTCAGCGCTTGGTATTTACCAGGTGGAAATACTAGGTTGCCGTACGATTTGGTAGGAAAATCATACTCACCTACGCTAACGGATACGGGATAATCATAACCGTTGGCAGCAATACGGGTCCGTGCTACTGATTCTATCAATGCTATATCCGCTTGAGCCAACTGTCTGGCTTCTTCGGCATTCCCTATTCCATTGAATTCCTGCTGCATCAAGGAAACAATATCGTCTTTAACTGCCATTTTTAAGGCCTGGTCGGCGGGATCATCACTATTGGCAATAACATGTAGCCTGAATACGCTGTTTTCCAAAGGTACACTACGAGATTGGACTGCCCAACCCATTCCGATAATAAATAGAAGCAAAATCATAATACTGAATAATTTCTTCAAAATAATCAACTCCCCTGTAGTTGAATTATTTCCGGCAAAGGTAATTTCTAAACATTTTTTTGGCATTGCCCGGACCTTGTTATATTTAGTTGCCATAAGTTGTTGTTTATTAATCACATCCATAATGCTTGTCTGTGCTTAATTAAAATTAATGTTGACAGAACATTTGTTTGTGGTAGACTAATTCCAGAACTTATGTTCTGTGATTTTTGAATGGAGGTGCATTAAATGTTTGCTGATTTTTCAAAAAAAGAGTTTATAGAGACAGGCGTCGGCGGATTGACATTTATAATAACGGTCTACTTGGCTATGATGGGTATTCTTAACCTGATCGTTCATTAGTTGTGCTGTTTTATATCGGTATTAGGATTTTTTCTGCATAATACTTGGCATGAAGCGTATCTCAAATAAATAAAAATGGATAAAGAACGCCCACGAGGGCGTTCTTTATCTATTTTTTCTCTACATCCTGCCTGGCCAAATACTCCCGGATTATCATTCTTACCAGTGCACTGCGCGATATCTGGTTTCTCTTGGCCAATTCCTTTATGTCATTAACCTGATTCTTAGTCAGATAAAATGTGGCATGTTGGAATTGTTCCGTTGCCAAGTGGCACCCCTCCCCTGCCATGATTATTAGTACGGCTTTTATTGGTACCTTTATGCCTAGTATATGTGGGCTGAGATAGTTGTGTTACACCGTATAGCCAAGATCCTCCTTTAACCTGGTGATATTTTCGCGCATAACTCTCCTGCCAGCTCGGATTATTTTAGCAGCGTCCTTGATATCCGTAAGACTCGCATCTGGAACCTCAGGATGAAGGAGCATGTCAGCAAAAAAATTCTCTTCTGTACCCGAGGTTTCATAAACCAAAATATCGAGGGTACGTCCTATGATTTGGGGTATTCCATTGACATTGGATTGATAATTCTCTACACCTAAGTTGATACCTATAACATATTGCGCCCCCATTGATTTAGTAACCATAGCCGGTACTATATCTTTGACCCCTCCATCGATCATCTGCATTCCCTGGAATTGTTTGGGGACGAAGGTCGCGGGAATTGAGATGCTAGAGCGTACTGCTTCACTTACTAAGGCATCTTTGATGATAGTCACACCTTCTGACCAAATTAGCGTCTGGTTAGAAAAAATTATCTTTCGCCCGCTGTTGACATCGCAGGCTACAATGGCCAGGGGTAATCTTAGATCGGTTAACGATTTCCCCTCGGTCCAACCATTAACCAGTTGTTCAATTTTATCCCCAATAATTAGTCCATTCAAAGTGTAATTATAATTCGGCAGCCACAAGCTACATAAATATTTGATTAGACCGGCAAAGTTGTAATCAATATAGTCGCTTGGGGATAAGCCAAGGACTATTGTCTCCATCTCATAAGGTGAAACACCGCTGGCATAAAGAGAAGCGACTATGCTGCCGGCACTGGTTCCAGCAATATAGTCAGGGTAAATATTGTTATCGATTAAAACCTGCAAGACACCTATATGGGCCAAACCTTTTAAGCCGCCGCCCCCCAGGGCCATACCAAATCGCAACATTATCTACACCTCATGACTATCTCGCTCCCGACTCTGTCAATTGAAGTTCATCTTCCCAGATAAAGTGAATTATTCAATGTCAGCCAATATCGTACAGCGTTAAAAAATGCCCGATCAAAATGATCGAGCATTTAGCCTCGGTTTCTTTAACACTCAGTTTCTGGATCTAACTCCCCATACACGATGATATCGTGCATCTTACCCAACTTATCGATGATGTCGACGAAAACTTTGACTTCTATGCAGGTTCCGCGAACAACTGGTATCATCTGCTCAGTAAGGTCATTTTCAAATATCCGCCGCCGGCAAGGACTGTGTTCCTCTTCACAGGTTCCCTTGATGTCATAGTCAAAATCCCAATTACACAGAATGAGCTCTGATTGATCGATTTCGCTTCTAAATTCCTCCGAAGTAAGGGGTGGATCAAATTCTGTTAGTTCAACGGTCTCTTCGTACACATTACACGGTACAGTGAATATTTGGTATTCGGTATCGGGCGGATTACCCACAATTAGGACCAGGATTAAGTCAAAATCAATAGTAATTTTCACCTTGTTGAAGTTAAGTGTCTCGTTAGCGCAATTAACTTTAATCTTAAAATCATCAATTAGACTAACGTAGCCACCTACTTCAGCGGCGGGAATGCATATGGTCTTGCAAAGAACTTCGGCCCCTTTTTCGATATATTTAGCCTTAATAACTTTTGCCCACAGATCCAGTCTGCAACCCTCCGGGAATTCGCATTTCAACATGTTTCTTTCCCCTCCTTTTCTCTAGTTGTTTCAACCCTTAACGGGTTAGGTCTTAGAAATTCGTTGTTCAATTTCTAAGATATATTATGAAAGAAGGGTACATTGTGTGATTAGTTGGGAAATAATCGCCGGAGGGGGTAGTATGTCAGATTGATCTTATTTATTAATCATATTGGGGTAATAATTCTAAAAGCAGCTCAATAGCAGTCGTTTTAATCGTTGGCCTATTTTTAGGTCACCTTCTGAGGAAGAGATTAATTTCTCGGACTGTTGGTTTAAAGGAGAACAAAGCTTATATTTAGAAATCATCAGGTCTTTTCGGGTTATAGCCTCTTGCAATTGTTGAACCTTTTCCCTGGTGCCGTTTAATTCTCTGTTTAATTGAGCGTTACGTTCTTCCACCTTCTTAATTCCGTGTTGGAGACTCAGAACATCCTTCTGGTAATAACCTAATCTTCGCATTAGATTGTCATTTACACTCTGCATTTTGCGTAACTCAATGGCTGCCCTATCAGCATGTGATTCTTCATCTGCCGCTTGGCTTCCTATATTTAGCCTGACTACCTGCTCTCTGACTTCGTTAACCGTATAAGTTACTGTAAATTTCACTACTATTTCATTATTAATGAGATCGGCATCCCATTTAAAATCCTCTATTTGGAGTACATAACTTACATCCTTTGTTAAAGATTCCTTGTCTCCCTCGGCCCAGTCAATCCGTTCCTTAATCAAATACGGCTGACTTATTATGCTGGTATTATGCTGGGAATCTTCGAATAAAACAATTATCTCCAGCATAATCGATGCTTCCACATACTTAGACCGCCGCGTCGCTTCCCAATGCTTTGTCTTTACCCGTATGTCATCAATCCTATTAAAATCAATATCCAGACTAAAACTACAAGCCTGTCGACACGTATGAGGCACCGGCAGATGTGCAACTATGACATGCGTCCATAATGAGATGTCTTCGGCCACTTTATCACCTCATTTTTTTCTAAATTTATATGGAATGATTAACACCAGTATGATTAGACTGCTTGATCAATTCGATATAAATTGTCTTATTCAAGCTCTCACTCCCCGTAAAAAAAAGACTGCATCTTTATGATGCAGTCAGTGGAGTCTATAATTTTTCTTAAGCGTTAGCAGAGGCAATTCTTATTTCTGAATCCTGTTTATCATATACAAACAACTCAACTGTCTCCGTTAATACATCAGCATAGGTATAGGAGACTTTCCTTTCAACCTTGCGTTCGTTCAGCCTTACCACAAATAAATTCGGGTAAATGGATTCTAGTACGCCTTCCTTTTCTATAATCCGGTTCCTTCCTCGGTTAGCTTTTAATCTAATCTTGCTACCCACGAAGTACTCCAGGTCTCTTTTGATCTCTGCGATAGCTCTGGGAGAACTCAAACCATCACCTTCTTTGTATAAGTATTATATAATTTTATACCAAGGGGGGTATGATGTCAATATTAAAATGTATAGTATATAAAAAAACATTACCGGTGTCAATCGATTAATAA
>JAXDBN010000035.1:0-6611 GCA_034678805.1 Syntrophomonadaceae bacterium | reverse complement strand
CCAATAGAATCGAAGAAGCGGATTAGGACCTGGTTAATCTTAAGTGCCTGCGCCTGCATGGCATCGAGCTGCTCCTGGGTAGCCCAGCCCAAAATCCGGGCATGAAATTCATTAATCATAGGATCATGCAAATCATCATTTTTGTAATACAGCTCCAATATCGGTGCTGCCAAACGGAAACCCTCTTCTTTGCCTACCCGGTTGGCCAGGCTGCCGGCCACCACATTTCTGGTGACTACCTCCACCGGAAGTATCTGCAGGCTTTTGACCAGCACATTACGTTCATCTATTTGTCTGATCAGGTGCGTTTCGATACCTTCCTGTTCCAGCAGCTTAAACAGCAGATTGGATACGCGGTTATTTACGATACCTTTATTGGTGATAACGCCCTTTTTGGTACCATCGAAAGCGGTGGCATCATCCTTGTACTTCATCAAAAATTCCTTATCGTTATCAGTGGAATAGATTTGCTTGGCCTTACCTTCATATAAAAGTTGTCCTGCCGTCATTTTTCCTGCCTCCGTCTCTTAATTTAAGCCGCAGCGTTCAAATATATAGTCAACCTTGGCCGTGTAGATACCATAATTAAAGATGCTGTCAATCTCATCAGAGGTAAAATGCTCCATGATTCCAGCATTTTGCAGCACCATGGCCTTGAAGTCGGTTCGATCCGCCCAGCTCTGCATGGCGGTGGACTGAACCAATTGATAGGCCTCCTCCCGCAAAAGTCCCTTGCCGACCAAAGCCAGAAGCAACTGCTGGGAAAAAACCAGACCCAGCGTTTTCTCAACATTGCAGGCCATGTTGTCTTCATAAACAACCAAGCCCTTCACGACCCCGATAAATTTCTCCAGCATATAATCCAGGAGGATGCAGCTGTCCGGAATAATTACCCTTTCCACCGAGGAATGGGTCAAATCCCGCTCATGCCATAAAGAGACATTCTCCAGAGCCGCCAGGGCATTTCCTCTTACTACCCTGGATAGACCGGCTACTCGTTCGCTCATCATGGGATTGCGTTTATGGGGCATGGCTGATGATCCCTTCTGCCCCTTCTGAAAAGGCTCCTCAACCTCCAGTACTTCAGTGCGCTGCAGGTTGCGGACCTCGGTAGCCATTTTCTCCAGGCAACTGGCAATTACGGCCAGGGTAGTCATTAGCTGAGCATGACGATCGCGCTGAATTACCTGCGTGGATACACAACAAACCTGCAGTCCAAGTTTGTCGCAAACGTATTCTTCCACCTTCGGATCCAGGTGGGCAAAATTGCCGACCGCACCGGAAATAGCTCCGCAGGCTGCCATCGCCCGGGCTTGTTCCAATCTGGTCAGGCAGCGATTTATCTCACTGTGCCAGACTGCCATTTTAAGGCCGAAAGTGGTAGGTTCACCGTGAACTCCATGAGTACGGCCGATACAAAGGGTATATTTATATTTTTTGGCCAAGCCAGCGATTATATTCTTCAGTGTCTCCAGTTTATCCCTGATAATATCGGCTGCATCCCGCATCTGCATGGCCAGGCCGGTGTCCAGTATATCCGAGGAGGTCATACCCAGGTGAATAAATTTGGATTCATTGCCCACATACTCTCCTACATTGGTCAGGAAAGCGATTACATCATGATGGACCTCATTCTCAATCTCATGTACCCGTTCGACCTTAAAGTCGGCTTTAGACTGAATTACAGCCACTGCATCCTCCGGGATTTTACCAAGCTTAGCCCAGCCTTCACAGGCAGCGACTTCGATCTGCAGCCAGTTGCGCAGCTTGTTTTCCTCGGACCATATTGCCCCCATAGCGGGCAGGGTATATCTTTCTATCATTACTGCTCCCCCTTGCCTTTCAGGTAGCTGTCAATACCTGTCTCTTTCAACCGCCGGTCTTTCTCCAATACTCCTGCCGCCAGCTGAGAACGGTAGACAGTCAATTTATTACTTAATATCTCGTCCTGCAGGGCAAGCATCTCTATGGCCAGCAGGCCGGCATTAGCGCTCCCGTTTATTGCAACTGTAGCTACTGGGATACCCTTGGGCATTTGCACGATAGAATAAAGCGAATCGACTCCTGAAAGAGTACTTGTTTTTATCGGTACCCCAATTACCGGCAGGGTAGTATAGGCGGCAATTACTCCCGGCAAGTGGGCTGCTCCCCCGGCTCCGGCGATAATGACTTTTATCCCCCTATCCCTGGCTCCCTGAGCATAATCGGCCGTCTCCCCCGGCAGGCGATGAGCCGAACACACGGTTACATCGAAGCTAACCCCGAACTCCTGCAGTACATCGGCAGCTTCTTTCATGACAGGAAGATCCGAATCACTACCCATGATAATTCCCACAACGGGCATCTTGTCCCACACTCCTCAATATCAATAGTATTCCCTCTAGAAACAGCTCAAGCCCAGTTAGAACAGGTTCATTACGAAACCTATCCGCCTGGGCTTTTGTCCCTATACGGTGTAGCGCCATGGCGCCTGTGTCACTCGGACCTGTCCACATATACTGTGCGGAACCCTAGACACACTTTCGCGTTTATCGCATATTCTATTATTTACCCTGATATTAGCAAAGCTTAATCCCCCTGTCAACTTTAAGCGCACCCGCAGGAAAGCCTGCATCCGTAGGCGCGGCTGCAGGCTTTCTGATACATAACGCAGGCAGGTTTGGTTATATACTGCCGGTTGAACTTCCAATAAGGTCCAATCTGTCTGTAAAGCTCTTGATTCTAGAATGAGCGGGTAGCGGTAGTAATCATTTTCGCCAGCCGCTTCTTTATCGGAGTACGTTTGGTAACAACCTGCTCCGGCAACCCCTGTCTCATGTTCGTCAATATATCCTCACCCCGGAGCGCTTCATCCAGCTTGTGGCTGCGCCGTTTCACCTGCTTGACCAGGTCCTGATCCTCCCACAGGCTTATTTCTACCAGTTTTAAGTCCATTATGGCCAGGGTATCCTCCAGGCTGTTAAAAAAGTACATGGCTACATTTCCATGGGTGGGCTCAATTATATTGAAGGGAAAAACATCGTTAAGAATCACCCCGTCATATCTCTGCAGAGCTACGGTAACAGCGGACAATACCTTGCTGTATCGTACCACTGCATGGTCCTCCCCCGGCTCTTCGACAATTATGCGAACCTGCCAGCGGTGTTTATGGACTGGTACGGTAACCGCACCAAAAGATTGGCTGTGACGTGAATCGATAAATACATCCAGATCCATTGTAAATTCTCCTCTGCTAAAATATATCCAGGCTAACGGCAGATATAATCATATGTAAACCTTAATTCTTTCCTTTGAACATCATACCCAGCATTTTTTTAAATGAAGTATCCATACCGCCGGAAGATTCATGGAAAGTATTGCCCTTCATGCGCTGCAGAACATCTTCTCCCTTAAGCAGTTCATCATACTCCTTATTCCTGGCATGTATTTGCATAACCAGGTTCTGCTTCTCCCATAGACCCACTTCAATCAGTCGCAGTTCTTTTATCATTACAGTGTCTTCCAAACAGTTGAAAAAGTAGGCGGCAATATTATCATGACTGGGTTCGATATGGTCGAATGGAAATACATCATTAAGCAAAATACCATCAAAACGGAGCAGCGTGGCCGTCACCGCCGCCAGGACCTGGCTATAACCTACATCCTGGCTCTTGTTCTCAGGAACCTCAACCTGGACCTTTACCTGCCAGCGGTGATTATGTACTGCCCCATTCCTGACCTCCGCATTATGTTGATGGCGCGTATCAATAAACACGTCCAGGTGCATGATCGTGGAACCTTTTCTCTCCTCGATCAACTGCTGGGGTATCGAATGGCCCGATCGACTCAGCGCCTCACAATAAGGGCCTACCCCGCCGATTACTGACATCGGGGGAATATAAACCGTTTCTGTAATGTCATTAGGTTGTTCTATTTCCGGACCTGCTTGCGGATCTCTCTGAGAAAATTCCCGCTTCAGCGCCGTTTGCAAATAGGTTTCAACCGGCTCCGTCAATTCATTGTTTTTTGGCTGGTATTCATAAGTCAATTCATCCTCCGGTTCACGCAGGGAAAACTGCCTTTTGGGATTAGGCTGAGGATTATCATCGATATTTTTAACCTCGTATTCACCAGCATTAGCTGGTCCTGCCATTTCAGCCGGTTCACTTCCAGATAAGTCAGCCATGCTTGCAGGGCAGATCTGTTCATGCCGATCCAAGTCAAGGTTGGCCGCCTGGTTTATATAAAACTCCATTTGTTCTGATGTAATAGACTCCGGATCAATGCTGAGAGTCTGATTCACTGCATTAATTTGATGCCCCTCCACTGGTGGTACTTTTAAATTGGCCTCTGGCCCTGTATCAACTTGGGTTAAATTTAAGCAGTATTCCTCGCTTCCTGGTTGTGGGTACATATCCTGCTGCGGCCAAACATAATCATCGGGCTCAGGTACTTCACTCAGTTCCAGCGAGCAGATTTTGCCCAGCGGTGAAACCGCAGGGGTTAGGTTATCATAGCTTTCACTCTCACAAGAATATTCCGGATTGGACAATTCTATGCCAGGATAATCAAGTTCAGGGGCCCCGGTATATGTGGTAAGACGACCCGGATCACCAGCCGGTTCAGCTTCGAGTTCTTTTTTAAGCTCGGCAATCCGGAGCTCCAATTCCATTATTTTGGTTTGCTGCGGTTCCACCACTCTTTGAGTATTGGCCATTACCGCATAAACACGTCTTTCGGCGTTGTGCCCTATTTCCTCGGCTATTCTTTGGCTCTCCTCCAGAGCGGCCTCAACATACTCGTGTCTTCTCTCAAAAATCTCAATATGAGCCGATATTTCAGCCGATCGTTTGATCACCCACTGGTGCCGGGCCCGAATATTCTTGAGTTCAGCCGCCATGGTATTTAATACAGCCATTTCTGAAGGTCGGTCATTTGAAGCAGCATTTATAGTTTCCATTCTCTCGCCTCGCGCATCAAGATATTGACTTAACCGATCAATTTATGGTCGCCCTTGCGGTCTTTGGCGACCAGAATAGGCGTAAACGATGTATCCTCTCCTCCATTCATGATCTTTTCTACGGAGGATTTATACTGGTCGAGGCGGTCCAAAATCTCCTGTTTAAAGAGCTGGGCTTTCATTTGCAGCAGTTCCAGTTCCTGTTGTTTGAGCCGCAGCTGCTCATCCGCCTCCTGTAAGACGACCTCAGCCCGGGCCCGGGCCTGGGCTTCAGTACACTGGGCGCTTATCTGGGCCGCAATCATTACCTCAGCAATTTGCCGTTCCTTGCTAATATACTCATTCAGCTTTTTCTGAAGTTCGCCCATTCTGGCCTCTGACTCCTGCAGGCCTTTCCGGGCCCTGATCAATTCTGCTTTTAATTGCTCAACCTGGGGCGGGGTTAGATTGTTGTCGGTAGTGCTATATTCGATTTCTGCCTGGTTTTCCCGGGGATTGTTGCCAAATAACGGAATACCCATCGTATCACCCTTCTCTATTTAGTAATCGAGATATATTTGGATCCCTTTCCTGTCCTTGTTGACGAGAAAAGAAAAAACCTGCATATGCAGGTTGCATAGCAGGTAGATACTCTTTCATATATCGTCCCGGCAACCTGGCAGTCATAACCTCAGCGGTCTTAGACCCATAGCTTTGCGTCCTCGCCTTTCGACGAGTTTGCTTTTGTCACATCTGTCCTAATTCTAGAATAAATTCTAATTTTTGTCGAGTTATTTTAATACAATTGATCGACCGAATTTGGGTGCTGCTGTTTAGCTTTTCTTCCTTAACAATTTGCTCAGTCTGTTTGTAAAGGGAGCATTATCTTTGGACTCAACCTCGACACAAGCCGGCAAGCTTCTGCGGATATCTTCGAACATATCCTTGTCCTTGTGAATCATGTTATCAAAGGCGGTATTGCGTTGATCCACTTTGATGCACATATCCGGGAATTCAACCATGGTCATACTGTATAATCTAAGATCCATAATGGACAGCATATCATCCAGCAGATTGAAGAAATAAGTAGCGATACTGTTGGGATTGGGAGCTACAAAATTAAAGGGGTAGATATCATTCAATATCACATTATCGTATTTCATCAGGGTAGATATCAAATCAGATGAAACCTTGGTATAACGAACCGAATAATTATCGGGCGGGACTTCAACCTCAACCGTAACCTGCAGGGCGTGGTGGTTCAACTGCTTTGATCCTAATTCTTCGCTGAAATAACGTACATCGATAAATGCATCCAGCTGCATTCTCTCATTAATTTCGGCCTGTTGAGCTGCCGGAACCGCCTTGGTTATGGGTTGCTCCTCAACCTCTTCCCGGGCCGTCTCAATTTCAGCCGGTTCGGTTTCTAATATCTCCTCTGGCTCTATCTCGGCTTCGGAAACCGGCTCGGGTTCAACAACCTCCTCTGGCAGTGCTTCCGCCACGGAAACTGCTTCCGTTTCATCTACTGGTGGTTCTGGTTGTTCGGCCAGGATTTCCTCTTTAGCAGTATCCACCAAAATGTCTGCTTCCTGATTTAATTCAGCGGCAACCTCAACTACCGGAGCTTCCTCCTCAAGCGCGGCCACTGTCTCGATTTCCTCTGCTTTGGGTTTGGGCAGTTTGGAAGGCA
>JAXDBN010000034.1:0-3494 GCA_034678805.1 Syntrophomonadaceae bacterium | reverse complement strand
TCATCCTAATCCTCCTTCATCATATTTCCGTGTCCCGGGGCATTTCTGAGCCGCAACTCAGAAATGACAATAGCCACCAAGATTATTAGACCAATGGTAAGCTGCTGATAATAAGATGGTATGTTTAGAATTGTCAACCCATTACGTAACATCCCTAATAGCAAGCACGCCATCACAGTTCCGGTTATGCTCCCTCTCCCTCCCTTCATATCCGTACCACCCAAAACAACTGCTGCAATGGCATCCAGTTCTAACATCCAGCCTGCCAGTGGCTCAGCTGTGTTCAAACGTGCAGTCACCACCAATCCACCAATCGCGGCAGTTAAGCCTGAAATCGTGTAAACAATTGTTTTATAAGCTTTGTTTGCTATACCAGAACGCCTCAGGGCTTCCTCATTTCCGCCCAGAGCCAAGGTATAATAGCCCAGTTTGGTCCTATTGAGAACTAAGGCCCCCAGTAGGGCAAGCATTAAAGCCATAAGGATAGGTGGATTGACCGGGCCGACATGACCACTGCCCCACCAGGTAAAACTCTTGGAAAATCCGTAAATCGGTATGCCTTTGGTGAGGATTAAGGCAATGCCCCTAGTTACCGACATGGCTGCCAGGGTTACGATAAAGGGGCTGATGTTCAACTGGGAAATAAGCAAGCCATTGAACAGACCTGCCGCAGCTCCAGCAGCAAGCCCTAAGAGTATGGATGCTTCGACAGATAATCCGGAATGCAAGGCCAAAGCCATGCAGACTCCGCTCAGTGCCGTAATGGCTCCCACCGACAAATCAATCCCACTGGTACAGATGACAAACGTCATTCCCACAGAAATTATTACAAGCAGCGCACTCTGGTCCAAAATGTTGCGCCAATTCTCCCAAGTCATAAAAAACGGTGATGCCCGATCTAACAGTATAGCTAAAACAAATATGGTCAGCCCGAGTAAAATTTGGGAAAACTCCTCGTTCCACGACAATAAAAACCTTCTAATTTGCGGCATCGCTTTGCACTCCACTGAAATTTACATCCCTAGTAATCTGGGGAGCCCCCATAATCAGCTCCACAATGTGGCTGGGCTGACTTTCCCTCGTGCTGCATACTGCGGCTATCTCGCCATGGCGCAGCACACATATGCGTTCGGCTATCTCAAACACGTGATGGAGATTATGGCTTATGACTACAACTGCCATCCCTGCCCGGGCTAACTCCTGCATCAGTCTGATCACTTTGGCCGACTCCTGAACACCCAAAGCCGCGGTAGGTTCGTCAAAAATAATGACGTTTCCTCCCTGAATTATGGCCCTGGCCACCGCTAATCCTTGTCTCTGTCCTCCAGATAAAAGGCCCACCGGGGTTTTTAAGGAAGGAATGCTGACCTGCAGGCTATCCAGGACCCGACGGGCCTCCTTTTCCATTTTACCCCTGTCAATCAGCAAGCCGACCTTTACTATTTCACGGCCCAGAAATATGTTGCTCACTACGTCCCGGCAGTCAACTAAGGCCAGATCCTGGTATACTGCTGATATGCCCAGCCGGATGGCCTTAGTAGGCGATAAGTACTGATAGGAATTTTCTCCCACTTTTATGTATCCTGAATCTGGTTTAACCGCTCCGGACAGGATTTTGATCAGGGTGCTTTTTCCGGCACCGTTATCACCCACAATGGCCAATATTTCACCTGGGTAAATATCCAGACTGACATCGCGTAGGGCACTTATGTTGCCATAGGATTTGCTCAGGTGAGAAATCCGTATGACGGAACCATTGGGTTTAGTGGTCATAATTATCTCTTTTCAGCATAATCGGGTTAATGTATAATAACTATTAGGAATACATCGTATCTTAGTTTAGAATACAGCAATTATAGCTAAAATCATTTTTACCGTCAATGCCTATCGCTACACATCGGGTTCAATCAATTTTTTGGGCATTATTTTCATGAAGGAGAAAATATTATGGCTGCACAGAACGCTGCAAATTTTATCGTTGAAACAGCATTGTTGGGCCAAGGTCTGTTTTCGGTCAACAGCAACCAGATAAAAAATCTATGGCCAGACTATGCCCTCTTAACCTGGCTACAAAAAGGACGCATGGTTGTAGGATCAATTGAAGAATTTCTTCATTACAAAAATGAAACCGTATCTTGGCAAAGACTCGACGGTCTGACCCTTTATGAAGGAATGAAAGGCGGGGTTGATGGGTTTCTTACTGCCTCAGCTACTATAGTTGTTGCACGCGATTTAGGATACCCAATAGTTGTAAGCGCAGGTTTGGGGGGAATTGGAGATATTATTGAGGAACAACTTTGCTTTGACCTTCCGGCTTTGGCAGAGACCGAAATAACTCTGGTGGCAACTTCGCCCAAAGATATGCTGGATATCCCCGGAACTATAGACTGGCTACACAAAAACGGGGTAAAAACATTTGGTGTCGGCACTGAATATTGTGATGGTTACGTGTTTGTAGGCGCAAAAACGCAACTTATGCAGGGGCTGAGCCATGATGAGTTAGGCTTGATAGTTCGGGGGCATAATCTGATTTTGAATCCGATTCCCCATGAAAAAAGACTCCAAAATACTGACTACTTGCGCGAAGCCATTACCGCGGGGAAGCTTGCGGAGCAAAATGGTGAACCTTACCATCCAGCTGCTAATCGTCGCCTGGATGAACTGAGTCAGGGGTGGTCCTCGATTATCCAATTGGAATCACTTATCGCCAACACCTTAGTTGCACGCAATATTAAATTATATCCAAATCGATAGATTGATTGGCGGGTGATTTCCGTGACGGTTCTCATTTTTATTCCATTCTCCAGGGCAGTTCGGTTCCGTCTTTAAACTGGAAGATTACCTCCTGCTCGGATTTGACCACCATAGCGTTAAGGGTGGCCGCCCATATGCTCTCGTCAAATTCGGTGAGCAGCCGGTCCTGCTTGGTCAATTGTTTAATAAAGGCTTTCATTTGGCTGCGTCGGGCCTGGCGCATGGTTATATCTGTGTTTAATTCCTGCCGCCTGGTTTGCAGTTCATTGTACCTGGTCACATACCCGCTGTACTTGCGGTTGTATTCGCTTTGCTCTAAGACTGAGCGCGCATTCTCGGCAATGAGCTTTTGTATTAACACTTCAATGGATGCACAATCTTCGTCGATCTTAGCAATTTCTCTTTCCTGCCGTCGACAGTCAGTTATCTGGGCTATAATTTCATCGTAGTTCGCCAGTATCTCATCTTTGTTATCTATAAGGCTGTTGAAGGCCTCCATAAATGCTTTCTTTATGTTTTCTTCTTTTAGGTGGGGAGTGGTACAGAATTCTTGCTCTTTGAATTTCCGGTTGCACTGCCAGACGGTGCGAGCATATTTGCTGTTTGACTGCCATACTTTACGACCGTAAAAACTGCCGCAGTCTCCACATACAATACGGCTGGCAAAGCAGCTTATACCGCTGATATATCTCCCTCCGGCTTTGCGTCTCCGAAACTCATCCTGCACCAGTTCGAAAGTC
>JAXDBN010000033.1:0-3651 GCA_034678805.1 Syntrophomonadaceae bacterium | reverse complement strand
GTTCGTGCGTTTCGCACACACTGAGGTCCAGCTCATCCTTCATATGGCCAAATAGGCTTTCCTGAGGGGCGTTATCCCAGCAATTGGCTTTGCGGGACATTGATTGACGAAGTTCGTTGTTTTTCACTATTTCAATGAATTTATGGCTTGTATAATGGCAGCCTTGATCTGAATGGATCAGGGTTTCGGTATTTAGTGAAACACCGTGATTCTCAATTAGCCGGTTCACTGTTACCAAAGGTGGCTATAAAAAATAATCCATTAATCCATGCCTTTTTGGTTATATCCATAATAATCCTCCTTTTTAATTACTCTTCCCCTTTTTATATCTTTTTTATTAGTGTAATTTGCCTCACCAAGTTTGCCAAGTTTTTATCGTATTCCGAAAGCTTATGAAGTCCAGTTCACGGAAAAGCAAGTTCAAGAGCAGCCAGCAATTAAAAATTCAAGTATCATGGGCTGGCTCAGAAGTAATCTGTTAAAAAATTATAGCCGCGCCATCTGCGTGGTTCTGTTCTAGCTGTTTAAACAAATAAAAATCCCTCTGCATTACACAGAGGGATAATCATTCACTAATACAGGTCCCAGGTTGAAGAACCCTGTAATCATTATTATCCAATCAGCGGTTCAGGCTGCGGATCTAATTATATCCCGGGATGATTTACTTTTATCTGTTGGCTGGCAGGTATCCATTCAACCGTGCAGCCCAGTTTTTCGGTCACAAAACGCATCGGCAGCATGGTGCGGCTGTTGATTATCAAGGGTTTTACATCAGGATTATTGGGATCTATCATGGTTGCCACACCGTTTATGAAAGCCATATTGGAACCGATCCAGAGCTCAAGCTTGGTTTTTCCCAGAGTCACCGTTACCTTATTTTCACTTCCATTCCATTCCGTCAGGGCGGCCAGCGGATCGGCGGCGAAACGGATAGGAAGCATGGTCCGCCCCTTGATGGAGGCCGGACAAACATCCATAATCTTGGTTACTCCATTGACGGTGTAACTGCTTTGATCAAGAGTGAAGAGCATAGTTACCGCACCGGTTCCGGGCAGATTAGGCTTGATGGCAGGCAGGGCATAGGCTGTTCCTGCTGCCTCATTGGAATAACCGGAGGATACCGTGCCATTGATCGCTTTTATCCGGTAATAATAAGTCTGGCCGGCTTTGGCCGTATTGTCGGCAAATTGAGTTTGATCAGCGGCCACCTGGGTCAACTTCGCGTATGATGCGCCGGCGGTTTTGCGTTCAATAACGAAGGCATTTTCATTGGCAGAATTATCTTGCCAATATAACTTGGGCTGCTTCTGCAGCAGGTTGGAACTGACCGCCAGGCTGGTGGGGGCTGCCGGAGCAAACAAGTATTGCAGGGCTACCGGTTTCATGGTCAGAGCCCAATTTATCTGGGGAGCGCTGCCGGTCTTAATTGCAAAGTATTTATCGCTCTGGTCATAGCAATTGGCATCTATACCTGCATAGGTCCACCTGGCCTCAACTATCGCTTTGCCGGTGGGGCTGTTGGGTACCTTCCAGGAATAACTGCCGCTGTTATCAATGTTCTCGGCTATAACTGACCAGCCCTGGGCCGGGTCCAGGGTATAATACAAACTGATATTGCCGCCGGGAATCAAAGTCTGCCATTTGATATCAACCGTGGTCCCCCCGGTCAGGCTTTCCCCGCCGTTGGGCGAGAGGACGTCGACCGACTGCAGCGTCGCAGCATCGGACCATACCCTGAATTGCGGCCCTTCATAATCATAGGAACTTATATATCCAGCCGCCGAATTGTAATAATGGTCGGCATCCCAGTCAAATTCTATTCCATATAGCTTGCCAAGCTCTTTTGCAACGTCGTTTAACCAGCCGTCGGTAGCACCCCGGTACCATTGATACATTTGGGCATTACCGTTAGCGGTATCATCTAATCCCACCACATAACCCATGATCCCGCAGTCCTGGTAACCATACTTCCCCATCACATAATCGCGGTTAGCCTCACTTGTCAAGAAATACTGTTCAAGTCCTTCTTTTACCATGTTCCACATTGGAACTGTATAAGGCAGCGGCACCGGTGAAATGTAGGCGGCGATACCATCGTGGTTAATACCTTTCCTTGATGTCCAAAAGTTATATTCATCAGCGTTGGTAGTATACCAGTGTAAGTGATCAGCCACCAGGGCCCTATAGACAGGTACCGCCCTTATAACCTCATGTTTGCTGATAAAAATATCCGGCAGGGTAAGGCCCGGTCTGCTCAGATTGAAATCCAGCGCCATGGCTGCACCGGTCGGGCCGGTCAGCATCAAACCTACCAATAACATGATCAGGACTGACTTAATCTTTCTCACTGATATCACACCTTTTCTGATTATTTGCCCAAAAGGATAAAAATTCTTTAATACGTTCAATATTCTATGTTTAGGCAACGTTTCCTGCTTGCAGGATAGTACGGCTAATATTGATAGCAGATGATAGCAGATGATATATTTTCACTGATATAGCCGGTCACTAAGGACAGTTTTGGATATTACCCCCAGCTCAATTTCCTTCCAATGGCTTTGGCCCTACGTTTATACGGGTAAGGTCCATTACCTTCGGCCCTGGTGATGTTGGCACCCGTAGCAGCTGTATAAAACGTATCACGGTCCCCTGAACAACCGTTGCCAGGCGGAAGGATTCAGTTTTCAATATAATTTATTTATATGATATGGTTGCATACTGCGAATGTCAACAGGGTTTACTGCCGGACCACTGATGGTTAAAACCTGTGATTTCTTAGGATTGCCCAGGTTAAAATCAATAATATCAATGGAATACTGTTGCTTGGACTGAGCTTGTTCAACAGCAGTAATAACGGTATCTAATCCGTAATCAACCATGAGTCGCAGCAACCTTACCATCGTCTTATCAGGATTAGGATGCATTCTGGCAAAATCGTAAATTTGTTCGGGTAAATTCGCCTCCTTAACTGGTCTTGCATGAAAGACCGATCTTGGTCGTTGTTCTATCAATGGCAAGTAGTGTTCCAAACGGTAGCGAGTTTTGTTCTTTTGATAGCAACGGGGATGATTAGCAATTTCTTCGCCTCGGTAGTAAACCTTTATTTCCAATCCGCTGGCTTTGACACTAACCTGCTTGCCAGACCATTTCACTGGACTGAATAGCAGTTGGTTTCAAAGCGAGCTGTTGAATATTAATCCACTCGGACATCTGCGCATTTACTGGTATCGTATTGTTTGATCGGCAAAGGCAGCAGGGCCCTTTGCTCCAGTTCCAAGGAGTCTTTGACATTCATGTCCCGTCCTCGAACATGGTGGCGTTCTATGTACTTTAGACAGCGCTGTTTAAGAATCTCATTTAAGGAATTCCATTCCAATAGGATAGGCGTGATTTCGGAGCAATTACAGGAATATAAAAAAACCGAAAAGCTCCTCGATGAAACCTATAAGAAACTAGGCTAAATTATATATTTGCTTATTTCCCACCTCTCTTTTACCTGTTAAAATCCCAAAATTTAGCCTGAAGTGTACCCCCTGTCAAGGACATTTTAAATTGTTCAATTGTTTATGGCTTACTCCAAGTATGGTATTTGCAATACACCCATTCCTTACGAGCTGTCGGTTTACTTGGGCGGCTTGATAGCCAAAGGGT
>JAXDBN010000032.1:0-12805 GCA_034678805.1 Syntrophomonadaceae bacterium | reverse complement strand
ATGATTAGGCTAATATATTAGCGTAAGGGGTGAGTATATCTTGGATAATATTAGAGTCAGGTTCGCTCCCAGTCCAACCGGTTCATTGCATATCGGGGGAGCTCGGACTGCTTTATTCAACTGGCTTTTTGCCCAGAACCAAAAAGGCCGCCTGGTGCTGAGGCTGGAGGATACGGATATTCAACGCTCTACCGATGATGCAGTTTCCGAGATAATCGAAGGACTGAAATGGCTGGGTCTCGATTGGGATGAGGGCCCGGGCGTTGGGGGTGATTACAGCCCTTACCGGCAGAGTGAACGATTATTGATTTACCAGCAATACATCCAGCAGCTTATAGAGCGGGATAAGGCCTATTATTGTTTTTGCTCGGTTGATGAACTTAACCGCCAGCGTGAGGCTGCCCAGGTTGGCAAGCACAATTACTTATATAATGGGGTCTGCCGTAATTTAAGCTCCGGTCGGGTAAAAGAACTCATGGCAAAGGGATTACGACCGGTAGTCAGATTAAGAGTAAAACCCGAAGGAACAACAATCGTCAATGATCTTATCCGCGGAACGGTACAATTTAATAATGAACTGCTGGATGATTTTATAATCGCGAAGTCCGACGGCTGGCCTACTTACAATTTTGCGGTCGTAGTAGATGATTATACTATGAAGATTAGTCACGTAATCCGAGCCGAAGAACATCTATCCAATACGCCTAAACAAATTAAAGTATATGAAGCCTTTGGGTGGCCGCTGCCTCAATTTGCCCATGTATCCATGATACTTGCACCGGATCGCAGCAAGCTATCGAAGCGTCACGGAGCTACCTCGGTCCAGGAGTTCCGGGATCAAGGCTACCTGCCTGAAGCACTCATTAATTACCTGATTCTGTTGGGATGGTCTCCAGGAGAGGATATCGATATTTATCCTTTAAAAGAAATGATCAATAAGTTTTGTCTGGAAGCTGTATCCCATTCCCCGGCCATATACGACCTGACTAAGTTAACCTGGATGAATGGGGTTTATTTGGCGACCGCCAACCTGGATAGGGTCGTTGATCTCATTTCTCCAGAAGCTAAAAGCAGAGGATGGTTGTCCGGCAGCAATCGTGAATATTTTTGCAAGGTAATCGATCTGATCCGTACACGTGCCAAGACTACCCTTGAAATTTTACCGCTGGCTGACTATTTCTTCGTTGCTCCAGATATTTATGACGAGAAGGGAGTCCAGAAGTATTTCCTTCCGGGCGGGAGTCGTGAAAAACTCAAAACTGTACTGGAGGCAATAGATTCGGCTAATCACTTTTCAGCCGCAGAATTGGAGGAATTGATTCGTCTCAAAGCTGAGCATATCGGCTTGAAGGCCTCCGCATTGATTCACCCCGTACGCTTGGCGCTCTCCGGTCGCACTAATACTCCCGGACTCTTCGAGGTAATGGAATTGCTTGGACCAGAGAAATGCCGGGCTCGACTCGAACAAGCCATTAAATATATAAACGACCTTGAAACCTAGTATTTATGGCAGCAAAGCTTTGACAATAAATTATCGCTGTATTATAATAACTTTTGCGCGAGCAATTTACGGTCGCAGCCGGATGGTGTAGTGGTAGCACGACTGACTCTGGATCAGTTCGCCAGGGTTCGAATCCTTGTCCGGCTGCCAATTTTTGGCCCTATCGTCTAGCGGTCAGGACGCCGCCCTCTCAAGGCGGAAACGGGGGTTCGATTCCCCCTAGGGCTACCAGATACGTAGGGTAGCCAAATATGGTTACCTTTTTAGATTAGAAGGAGTTCATAAAGCCCACCTCATGGTGGGCTTTTCGCCTATGTTCTCCGGCAGTAAATTCAAGTCTTTTCCCCTCATATATCAGGATGAAGTGATTTTGCAAAGGAGGTTAATTACTATGAGAACCCTGGTGGCCACAGCATTATATAATTCCAAACATAAAGAAGTATATTGCATGGCCAAAAAAATAACCGATGAGCATATGAAATATATACGCTACACCCCCCGCGAAGAACTGGAAAAAGTAGGTTTCACCTTTATCAAACTGCTATCACTGGATTATCCCAACGTAAAAGGCTATGCTATATTTTTTGAAGGTCACGTTAATGACATAATGCCGGCTTTGAAATCAATAGGTCAAAGCTAGAACCGACTAACGACTTTGGTTCAAGTTAAAAATCCATATCTCGCTAGAGTAGATATCAATGCCGCATAAAAAGGAGGTTCATTATTGAAGCGTTAATTAACGCCTCAATAATGAACCTCCTTAAATGTTACCCTGAATCCCTTTATTGCGAGCTGATTTTTTGCTAAAACACCTCTACGCTATTACTATCCTGATGAATTTTCGCTTGCCGATCTGGATCACCATGCCCTCACTAAGCAGTAAATCCTCTTTTTCTTGTTTTTCCCCATTTACACGGACAGCCCCTTGCTGGATCATACGCCGACCCTCACTTGTCGAGGGAACCAAACTATGTTCCACAAAAAATTTGGGGAGCCAGACTTCGGTATCAACAACTTTTATCTCAGGTATGTCTTCAGGAATATCTCTCTGAGAATAGACCAATATAAACCTATCCATGGCTTCAATCGCATCCTGGCGGCTATGAAAGATAGAAATAAGCTCAACTGCCAGTTTCATCTTGGCATCACGGGGATTTAATTCGCCGCTGTCCATTTGGCTTTGCATAGTCTTAATCTCATTCATGGGTACTCTGGTTAATAGTTCGAAGTACCAGCAAATAAGCGAATCACTAATGGACATCGTCTTACCAAACATCTCATACGGTTCATCGTTCACCGCAATATAGTTGCCCAGGCTTTTGCTCATTTTCTGTACTCCATCGGTTCCCTCAAGGATCGGCATCATCAGGGCAACTTGGGGTGCAAAGCCATATTCTCTCAACAAATGCCTGCCTACCAGCAGGTTAAATTTTTGGTCGGTACCACCCATTTCCACATCAGATTGCAGGGCAACTGAATCATAACCCTGCATTAACGGATACATAAATTCATGAACGCCTATTGGAAGGCCTTCCTTGTAACGCTTTTCGAAATCATCTCGTTCCATCATACGAGCTACGGTGTATTTGGCCGCTAATTGCAGTACATCAATCAGCTGCAGAGGTTTTAGCCAGTCACTATTGAAATGCATTATGGTTTTCTCTTTATCCAGCACCTTATATATTTGTTCCTGATAAGTACGGGCGTTGGCCATAATTTCTTCTTCACTCAGCTGTTTGCGGGTTTCCGACTTACCGCTGGGATCACCTATACGCCCAGTATAGTCGCCTATTATTAGGTGCACCTCATGCCCAAGGTCCTGGAATTGCCTCAATTTGTTCAATACCACCGTATGTCCCAAGTGAATATCCGGTGCGGTTGGATCCAGCCCTAATTTAATACGCAGGGGGTTACCGTCCCGAACGGATATTTCAAGTTTGCTTAGAAGCTCATCCCGCGGAACAATTTCAGCTGCTCCACGTTCTATCAATTCAAGCTGCCGCCTGGCTTCAGCCTTATAAGATGTTTCCATATCGTTACCTCCTTGCCATTAAAAAATGATAGCATATCATTTTATGGATATGCAATAATTAGGCAGGAAGCTGCATTTGTGCTTGAAATCAGTGTAAATGCTTCGGGATTAAGCAGGAATTTAGGCCTTTTGTGTCTAATCTTTATCGATGAGTTCCCTGGATATCCTGGAATGAGACCATTTTATGGATTATACGTAGATATTCACTTTTTGATCTTTGCGGTTAGATTGGTATCCGGGAGGTGGCATTGATATGCCAAGCAACCAAAAACCTAATCCTAATAAACAAAAAAAATCGGTGCGCAAAATAAACCTGCGCGGCATTAATAAAGGAAGATTAGCCCTTACCATAGTTTTATTGATTGGCATCGGTATAATAGCTGCTTTTTCGGCTTATGCTGCGATTGCATTGCCGGCATTCAATCCCCAACAATTAACCGGTGCCAATACCACATTGCTCTATGACCGGAATGACAATCTTTTTAACAGTCTGCACGGAGCCGAAAACAGGATGGATGTCCGGTTAGAGCAGATTCCCCCCGAATTGATACAGGCGTTTATCGCGACCGAAGATAAGGATTTTTATAACCATCACGGCATTAATCTGAAGGGCATAGCCAGAGCCGTGCTGCGTAACTTCCAGGTTGGAGATTTGACCGGACAGGGCGCTAGTACTATAACCCAGCAATTGGCCAGGAGCTCATTCCTTACGGCCGATAAAAACTGGGAAAGAAAAATAAAAGAAATGTTCCTGGCATTTAAAATAGAAGCCACATACTCCAAGGATGAGATTCTCGAAATGTATCTTAATAAAATATATTTTGGTGCCGGTGCTTATGGTGTACAGGCTGCTGCCCACACCTATTTCGGCAAGGATGTCAGCGAGCTAACCCTGCCGGAGTCTGCAATGGTGGCTGGTCTAGTTCAAAGTCCCAGCTATTATAATCCCTTCATCAATATGGATAGTGCTAAAGCCCGTCAGAAACAGGTTCTAAACAGCATGGTTGACTCGGGCTATATAAGTTCTGAACAATCTGCTCAGGCATTTGACAAGGCCATTGTTCTTGCTAAAAGTAAAAATGGAGAAACCAACTATGGTTTTTACACCGATGCCGTTATTGAAGAAGCATCTGCTATTTTGGCCCAAACGCAGTATGCTGATAGCGATAGCGCCATATATACGGCTGGTCTAAGGATTTATACCAATCTCAACCCTAACTTACAGTCTTACGCTGAAACATATTTCAAGAACTCCGGCAATTTTCCCAGTAGTATTAACAAGGACACGCCGGTCCAGGCTGGAATGGCGGTTGTAGACAGCTCTAACGGCGGTATACTAGCCATTATGGGTGGAAGGGAATATGAGCAAGCCCGCGGTTTTAATCGGGCTACCAACGCGTATCGTCAACCTGGTTCATCCATTAAACCTCTAACTGTATATGCACCTGCACTGGAACAAGGCTATATGCCTTATACCTCCCTCAATGACGCACCCGTTTCCTATAACACTGCAACCGGGGTATGGAAACCTGCCAACTACGATGGAGTATACCGTGGATACATAACCATGCGAACCGCGGTTAAGTATTCCGTAAATACTTTTGCAGTGCAAATGGAAGATTTAATAGGCACCAAACATGGCTTTGAGATGGGAAGATCGCTTGGGTTATCCCTTATTGACAACGGGAGTGCCAATGATCTCAACCTCGCCGCTTTGGGTTTGGGCGGTTTGACAAAAGGAGTAACCCCGGTACAAATGGCGGGGGCGTATGCTGCCTTCAGCAACGGTGGCCTCTACAATAAGCCTCATTTTATCAATCGGATTGAAACAATGAACGGGCTCACTGTCTATAGGTATGAAGCCAATAGTCAGCGAGTTATGAGTGAAGAAACCGCCTGGTTAATGAATAACATGCTGCAAACCGTGGTTGAATCCGGTACCGGGACCCGAGCTAAAGTGTCCAATGTACCTACAGCGGGAAAAACGGGTACTACAGAAGAAATGACAGACATTTGGTTCTGCGGGATCACTCCTCATTTCTCGGCAGCTGTATGGATGGGATATGATGCCCAGAAATACAAAATGGTAAACGTGGCCGGGGGTGGAGCTCCAGCCTTAATGTTTAAAGCCATGATGCAAAAGGCTCATGAGGGTGTAAGTGCCGGAAGTTGGCCAATGCCTCCGGGGGTGACCCAGGTTACGGTGTGCAGTCAATCCGGCAAATTGCCGGGGCCCTTATGTCCGGCTGTAACTGAATATACTCTAACCAGCAAGGCACCCACCGAAGTGTGTACTGATTCTCACACAGTAACAATTTGCCGGGATTCAGGCCTTAGAGCTACTAAGTTCTGCCCACATACTTATACTATATCCTCGGTGCAACTGGGGCCGGATGGCAAACCGGTAACCCCGATTCCTAATGAGACATGTACCATTCATACCAGCGAACTGCCTTCAGGTCCATCAAAAAATATAGTAAAAGTGTGTACCGATCCACGCCACCACGGAAAACTCTATCTGGCCAAACCAGGCTGCCCGAAGAAGTATGTTTACGAGATTGTACTGCCAGCGGGTCAGACTTTACCTATATGTCCATTATCCGACCATGATTAAGTAATCTGTCAATTTAAAAAGCACCTCGAGCTTGAATGCGTTTGAGGTGCTTATTTTTAGCCTGATTTTATCTAGATTAATTCAACCACCGTTACACCATAACCGCCTTCCTGTCGCATACCATCATGGTATTCCTTCACATAACGGTGTCCCTGTAAATACTCCCTGACTGCCAGGCGCAGCGCCCCAGTGCCTTTCCCATGGATAATTCTAACCCGGTTTAGTCCAGCCAGGTTGGCATCCTCCAGGTATTTATCCAGTTCATTAATAGCATCCTCGGCGTATTTACCCCGCAGGTCTATTTCAGGAGATATATGCTGTACTTTATCCAAAAAAGTGTGAGTTCGGAGGACTGCTTTCTTCCCCTCCCCCGATTTCTGGCGGAGGAGATTCTCTTTTTGTACAGTCAGCTTAATACTTCCGATTTGCACCACAACTTCTCCTTGAGCATTGGGCCCTTCCAGAACTTGCCCAGACTGGTTCACGCTGCGGATCAAAACAAAGTCACCAGGATTGATATCCTCAGCGCTCCGTTGAACTTCCAGCGGTGGTGTATGTACGGTTAAGTCCCTTATTTTACGGCTTCTCTGGTCTAATTCATGCCATTTAGGTGGTTGCTCTTTTTGTTTCAGCAGTACTTTTAGTTCATCTATGGCTTCATTGGCCTCCCGCTTAACCTGGCGGACGTACTGATCGGCTTCCTGTTTAGCCCTTTGCCAAACAGTATTACGTTCTTCATAAAAACCAGCCTTTTCTTTTTCCAAGGCAGCTATATCCAGCTTGTGCTGCTGGCGGGATGCTTCCAGTTCACGGTTCCCGGTTTCATAGATATAACGGGTTTCTTTCAACTGTCTGATCATATTGCTAATTTCAACATCACGCTCGGGGACAAACTCTCTTGCCTTGTTGACCAGAGACGTTTTCAATCCCAACCGGGCAGCAATTTCAAAGGCATTGCTCTGGCCAGGGGTACCAATAGTCAGCTCATAGGTAGGTCTTAAGGTAAATGGATCAAATTCTACACAAGCGTTTTCTACCCGGTCGTTTTGAAAGGCAAACGTCTTTAGTTCACTCTGGTGAGTTGTAACTACCACTCTGGCATTTCTATCTTTAAGATCATCCAGAATAGCCCTGGCTAAAGCTGCTCCTTCAACCGGATCGGTTCCAGCTCCTAATTCATCTAAAAGTACCAAAGTACGTTCATCGGCCGCATCTAAAATATGTACTATATTTTTTAAATGGGAAGAGAATGTACTAAGCGACTGCTCAATACTCTGTTCATCGCCAATGTCTGCAAAAATCTTATTAAACACAGATATCTGGCTCTTCTCCCGGGCTGGTATATAGAGTCCGCTCATAGCCATTAATGTTAGCAAACCGATCGTCTTTAAGACCACGGTTTTACCACCGGTATTGGGGCCGGTTATTACCAAAACATCAAACCTCTCACCCAGATTTACACTTATCGGTACCGCCCTCTCTCCCAGGAGCGGGTGCTTGGCCCGACTGATGTCTATACGTCCCTGATCATTTATTTCAGGCTTGAAGGCATCCATGTCATACGCCAAAAAAGCCTTGGCGAACAATAAATCAAGAAGACTCAGTGCTTCGTAATTCCTTCTCAAATCGTCACTTACCGCGGCAACCGAAGAGCTCAATGATCGTAAAATACGTTCTTCTTCTCGTTTTTGCTCCAGTTGCAGGCTGCGAATTCTGTTGTTTAACTCCACAACCGCCACTGGCTCGATAAACAAGGTAGCTCCGCTGGCTGATTCATCATGTACTATCCCTTTTACTTCGTTACGATATTCCTGCTTCACTGGAACTACATAGCGTCCCGACCGTTCAGTAATCAAGGCATCCTGAAGCAGGGACTGGTTGTTTCCGGAACGAATGAAATTCTGCAGGTAATCCTTGATGCGTTGCCGTGCGGTTTCAATTTGGCGGCGTATACTTTTAAGTTCAGGAGATGCATCGTCTCGAATATTTCCATCTTCGTCGATGGATGCTTGTATTTGCCTTTCTAAATCCGGATAATTGGTGATTTGGGTGGTCATCATATGCAACCTGGGGCACTTGGTACTGGTAGTGTATTTTATGGCCAATCTTGATGCCCGAACTAAATAGTAGATGTCTAACAATTCGGACCCGGTAAGAATCCCTGCTAATCCTGCCTTGGTGAGCTGTTTGGCGATAGGTTTGACCAATTGCAGAAAAGCAGGTTCACCAAAGCGTATAACCTCCATGGCTTCGCTGGTCTCATCCAGCCGCGTCTTTACCTCCTCTAAGGTAAGTGACGGCTGCAGGTTGAGGGCCAACAGCCTCCCTCCTTCAGAGTAAGCCCTAGATGCCAACTGCTCCAGGATTTTATCGTATTCTAGTTTCTCTAGGGTTGTTTTCTCCATATCTATAATACCCCGCGATAATAATGACCTTTGGTAAATGGAACATCAATTACATCCTGCAATTGATGGATATAATTACGAAAATCGGGTTGGTATCCTGATTTCAACTTATCCAAGATTTCTCTGTATATCTTTACTGTAGTCAATAATTCCTCCGAATTTGACCTTCGAGCCTCTATTCGAAGGGCAGCCGGTTTTAAAGACAGGATGCGCTCTAAATCTTCTGCCATGCATATAGTACGAGAATTGAACAAATATAGATGACAATCACAATCTGTCTCGAGAGGAAATCTATAACCCCGTCTGTCTTTAAGGCTATAACTAGCCTGCCGGCAGGGCATAGAACACACCGGTTTGCCTGGTCCGCGTGTCTGCCCCAATATGCAAAATTGGGACTGCATAATGATTAATTCTCCCTGTACCACCAGTTCAGCCTGGCTCAAATCAGAAAATCGGGTTAATTGTTTCAGGCTCAGCTCAGGTGAAAGACAGACTAGGTCAACTCCCCGCGTAGTTAGAAAGCGCAAGGTATATTGGTTGAATACATTCATATTATAATCTGTCGTCACACCAAATTCACGTTCACGCGCCCATTCCAGGTCTGCCCAACTGGCTATCATTACATTTTCAATACACGTCGAAAACTGTTTACGATAATCGAATTGATCCAGGAGTTTATGAATCCGCGGAAGCACTGGGATTATACGGCCTGATCCGTTTGTCCGGCCGGCTTGTATTTTTTCAAAATCTGCCATGTTCACCCTTTTGCCAGTGCATAAACCATCTAGGGTTAGGTAGACGCGATCTGCTCCACCCTGCAAGGCTATCATGGCATGCTCCGGACTGGTTACTGTGACCGTCAATAATGGCCAGATGGGATTAGTGACAGTTATAGGATTACGCAGATAATTGCGCTTATAATGGTGATAATCATCATAATTCTGTTGTACTGAAGACCCTAATAAAATTTTTGTCTGTAAATCCTGGATCGCCCGGCGCCGGGCATCGTTAAGAGCGCTTAACGGTACCATCAGATTGTCGTCTCCGCTGGTGGTAAGATTACGGAGAAAAAATGGGGTGTTACCTAGTCTGCCGATTTTTTGCCTTAATATTTCTTCAGTAAGCGGTTGCCGTTCAGCTTTTTCGAGCTGATGGGCAGTAACAACCTCAACACAGTTGCCCTTACATTGCATAAGCAAACGCATCTTTTCGCCCTGGTTCATGATCACTTTAGCATCTACTGGTATTACTGACTCTTCTTTTGCTGTATATGTGTTTTGGGCTTCGGATAATAGCTGTTCATCATGCGTCTTATAAACCGGATTAGATGGGGATACTGGGCCTTCCAGCTTGATTTCAATTGTCTGTCCGGCAGTACCATAATCTAAGCTTTTTCCATCTATAATCATATCTTTAATTAATACTGCTTGTACTCGATCCGGGCCGGTCCAAATGGCCAATCCATCTCCTTTCCGGACGGTATCGCTCAGTTTAATTCGAGTTAAGTAAGACCGGCTTTGGTCTTCGACCCGGCCAACCATAACCCCAATGTTTTTAGGTGATCTGGTGCTCATAAATTCCTGATTATCTTCTATAAAATATCCGGTAGTGAAATTCCTATTAAATATTTTGCTTAATCGCTCTTTAGAGTTAAATTCAGTCAAATGTCCTGGATTCTGCTCTAACTGATCCAGAACCTCCCGATAAGCCCGGGTAACTACCGCAACATATTCTGGACGCCGCATGCGGCCCTCGATTTTGAGCGAGGAGACTCCCGCCTCCTTAAGTTCCTGCAGGTAATCAATCAGGCAAAGATCAGCCGGGCTTAGCAAATATTTGCCCTGCCCGGGAGGCTGCACCTTATCTTGATCCCGATAGAGATCATAAGGCAAACGGCAAGCTTGGGCACATCTGCCTCTATTACCGCTTCGTCCGCCTATTATGCTGCTTAGCAAACATTGGCCCGAATAACCGTAGCAAAGCGCTCCGTGGACAAAAACCTCAATTTTAATGCCGGGAACTGATCTATGTATTATTTTAATTTCTTCTGAGGTCAACTCTCGCGCCAGGACAATTCTCTCTACGCCGAGTTTCTCCAATAGAGCAGCTCCGGATTGACTATGAATGGTCATCTGGGTACTCGCATGCAGGCTTAATGCAGGCAGAACTGCATGGGCGGCATCCAATAAGCCTATATCCTGCAAAATTACTGCATCTACTCCAATTCCGGCCAATTGGCATAGGTAATCCAGAACCATTGCAAATTCCTGATTATCGATCAGAGTATTTACAGTCACATATACCTTACGGTCTCGTAAATGGGCATAGATAACAGCTTTTTCCATTTCCTGCAGGTCAAAGTTGGCAGCAGACTGACGGGCACTAAATTGCTTACCGCCTACATAAACCGCATCCGCTCCATTATTTATAGCTGCTTTGAAAGCATCCCAATTCCCGGCTGGTGCCAATAGTTCCATTCGCTAGTGTCAACTCTTTTCGAATCCTATATCCATTTAAAACGTAATCAATTATAACACATACCTTTTTTACAGTTAGGAATCCAGCCGCTTTTCGATTAGCCCAGTTATATGCTCGAGTTGCAACTCCATGTTTTTAATACGATCGGAGAGGTTAAGCTCATTACTTTTTTCATTTGTTTGTTCCAGCCTTGCAAATATTTCTGTTCGGTTTAATTGATCGGTAGTAATTAAATTTTGACTAGGATTTACTGTAATTCCAAAGTCCTCTTTTGAAACTGCTTCTTTCTCAGGTTTCAGAATCACGCTGAATCCCCCACAGGATTCGAGTATCCCTTTATCCACATCCTGGATGTTTCTTATTCCTTGCCGGCGAAGTTCCTGCATCAAGTCATCTATGTTGAATTTTTCTCGGGCCAGGTTGCTTTTTATTATTTTGCCGTCGTCTATTAAAACAACCGGTACACCAGTAATCAGATTTGACAATCTGCCATTCTTAAGCCCAACATAGCTCATGAAATATTCCAGTACAGCCAGGGTCAGCAAAACCACGATACCTTCATAGTAGGGTATACTGCGGTCCAAAGCCGTGGATATAACTGTGTCACCTACTCCGGTCATAACTACAAAATCAAAAGGCCCCAGTTCACCCAGAGCCCTCTTTCCCAGGAGGCGAATCATAATCAAAGCCAGGAAATACATTCCCGCAACTCTTAAAGCAAACTCCAGCACAAGCGATCCCCCTCGAAGAGCTTCCTTTATTAGTATGTCGCTACTCCATTATTCATTATTCTTAAAGTACTCGCTTACTGCTTCTTTGGTCCAGGTATTAACAACATCCTCCTTTTGCAGCCATCCCCGGCGGGCATTAATAATTCCATAGCGGACCAGGCGAAGATCATTCTTATGGTGAGCATCGCTGTTGATGGCAATTTTGATACCCATGTCCCGAGCCCGTCGAGCCACCTCAGCGTCAATATCGAGGCGATCAGGATGGGAATTAATCTCCAGTATTACCTTGGATTTTACCGCCGTATCCAATACCTTTTCCAAATCAATCTCATACGGAGGACGACGATTGAGCAATCGCCCGGTTAAATGCCCTATAATATCTACATTATCATCCTTTATGGCTTGAATTAAACGATCAGTTTGTCTCTCTTTATCGAGATGGAAATTGGTGTGGATAGAAGCAACTACTACATCAAGTTTCTCAAGTATTTCCCGGTCATAATCAAGACTGCCATCCCGAAGAATATCAACCTCAGTACCTTTGAGTAAAGTGAAGTTATCCCATTGCTGATTAAACCGGTCTATTTCCTGCCCTTGGGCAGCTAACCTTTCCTCATTGAGTCCTCCGCTTATGGCCAGGGAACGCGAATGATCAGTAATTGCCAGGTAGGAGTAGTTCAAGGCCCGTGCGGTTTCTGCCAACTCCGCCAATTTGCTGGCCCCATCACTCCAACCTGTATGACAGTGAAGGTCTCCCTGTAAATCACCCATTTCTATGAGCCGCGGAAGAGCACAAAGCCTTGCGGCTTCTATCTCACCTTGATCTTCCCTTAATTCAGGTGGAATACATTGCATTTTTAAGCTTGCGTAGATTTCTTCTTCATTAACACAATTCTGTAACTTATTACTCCTTCCCATCGGGAGAAGTTCAGCCAGGTGCTCTTTGGACCCCGTGGCCCAGAACAGGCCTAAGCAATAGTGCTCGGGTGCAACAATAATTACCTCGAAAGGAATGTTAAACTGCAGCAAGCCATCAATATATCC
>JAXDBN010000031.1:0-7813 GCA_034678805.1 Syntrophomonadaceae bacterium | reverse complement strand
TCACGGTTTATATGCAACAGGTTTCCTCAATAATTAATATCCCATACCGTAAGTATACCTACAAGCAATATATCATCTTTCCTTCGTTTTGTCTTTTGAAGAAGCATTTTCTCCAGGTGGCGGGGGCGTAGGAGCTGTATATCCGCTTACATCATGATGCATCACCCCCCTTATACAAAACAGCTGTATCAACTAGATCAGCCACACAGGCCAAGAAAGATGCTCGAGAATTGCACACTATTTCTTTCCCGCCAACCGTTACTTAAAAATCGACCGCTGCGCCTAATCTTAAGTAACCCTATCTGATCTTTCTTGACATGCTCCATACCGATAACAGATAAAACACCAAGGCTGTACCTGCGAGTATGGCGATGCTGCCCAGAGGCGTAATGGTATGATCACCAAAGCGGTAGATTATCCCCATGTATTCTTTGAATCCATCAAGTTCTCCTAAGGGTGCTCCTGCAAAGGCTGTACCTATTTGCTTCTCCATCATAACCTGCCGGAACAGGGCTGCTCCATAGGATGGCGGGAACAGCTTGATGATATTCTGCGCGAACCCGGGCAGGTTGCCGATGGGCAGGTAGATACCGGTAAGGAATCCGATTAACGTACCCACAATGGTGCTGGCGGTCGAAAAGGAATTCTGGTTATTGAAAAAGGAGACGATAAATCCCATCATAGCAATATTGGTTATGGCATTTAGAAGTATCAGCCCAAATACTTCGATGCTGGCCTCCATGCCCAGCAGTTCTCCGCCCTGGGTAATGATAAATACCTGACCGATCGCCAATGCCACCAGGCTCATAAAAACGCCAATTATAAATGCACTGGCAAGATATCCGCCGGTAACGCTGGCCCGGGTGATAGGAGAGGAATAGAAATCTTTGTATATCTTCCTGGCCTTATCCTCAACCATAATCCCAAAGGCTCCCATGGTTGCGGTAGTGGAAGCCACTGCTATTATTCCGGCGATTAACCAGTTATTCATCAGCAGTTCCGGATATTGTATCCGCATAGAATCGTCCAGCCAGACATCTCCTAAAAACAAAGCGTACAAGCCGATGATAATGAACACCGCCAGTAACGAGAAAAGTACCGAACTTTTATTTCGGAAATATAATTTTAGATTCCTGTTCGCAAATACAATCATTCCCGCAGCTCCTTTCCGGTAATCCCGATAAAAGCATCATCCATGGTACCATACAGCACCTCAAAGCCGGTTAGAAAATCCTCACATCCTGCCACGATAGGGATGGCTGATAGGGTCGAAGCCAGCTTAATAGTAAACTGGCCGCCCGCATGATCAAATTCCGTGTTGGTTTCATATAACATATCCCTGATCGCCTGCTCATTTTGCCCGGTCAACCTTAAGAGATCTTTGGCATATTTCTGTTTCAGCTCGGTCGGGGTGCCCATAGCTGCTATCTCACCGTGATCGATCACCACAACATAATCGGAATTATTGGCTTCCTCCATATAATGGGTGGTCAGGAACACAGTCATGCCGGTTTCATCTCTTAACCGCCTGATTGTATCCCATATTCTTTTCCTGGTTTGCGGATCAAGCCCGGTGGTTGGTTCATCAAGAAACAGAATTTTCGGAGTGTTAATAAGGGCCCGGGCAATATCCGCCCGGCGTCTTTGACCACCGGACAGCTCCCCATAAGGGCGATCCATAAGTTCCATTACCCCCGTAATCAGGGCGGCATTGCGTACTGCCTGCTGCAGTTCATTTTTGTTCTTAAAATAGAATCCGCCTCTAATGGCCAAATTTTCACCAACTGTTAATAACGGGTCAAGCAGACTGTCCTGAAATACAATTCCAATGGAGTTTCGTATGGCAGTATCGTCTCTGCCGATCGTCATACCATCGATAATGATTTCCCCGCTATCACCCTCCAGCAAGGTGCATATAACATCGATGGTGGTGGATTTGCCAGCTCCGTTAGGACCCAAAAATGAAAACAGCTTACCTTGCTCAACGTAGAAGCTGATGCCCTTTACAGCTTTTATCTCGCCGTAACTTTTGTGTAGGTTTTTTACCTCAATAACCTTGTTCATAACCTTCCCCCTTTCTTTTGAACCCAGTATATGGACTGCATCTTCGGGTTTCCAGGGGTGAGGAAGCATGCTGTAATTTGAAAGGGGTAAGGCGAAAAAAAAAGACGGTAAGCTGTCAGCAGCCTACCGTCACAGACCATCCAAAAAACGTCGTTTGAATACTCGCTCTTTAATTTTTTGGGTCAGCCTGGATTGCTGATATCTAGATATCCTGATATTTTTTCAGCCCTGTATTGAGTTGATCGGCTAACTTCTTATCCTTCTGGAAGGCCAGCACTTTTACCGCCAGATAGACAACTGCTATAAGGAACAAATAAAGTACCCATTGCATTGGTTTGCTGATGGTAATCCAGTCCCACCTATAGCCCAGATAAAAGAGTATGATGACTAAGAGGATCATATGCAGAACCTGCCTAACCAGTAAAGCTCTCTTGGTCAGTTCCCTGGGTGAGTACATTAGCAAAGATGGCAGGGTGGTTAATCCCGCTAAAATTAATATCTGCCAGAGAATACTCACTCCCAAGGTTGTGCCTTTGGAAAATACGGAGCAGAATACGGCGGCCGAAACAACTATCCCGGTGGTGGCTATAAAAAATGTCTTCATCATCACCTTGATCAGATCTTTTATTTCCATCATTGATCCTCCTAAACCCCTAATTTCTTTTTCAGATTAGGAACATATTGCCTGGAAATGATTACTTTTTCACCGTTATCCAAAAAAGCCTCAAACCTCCCACTGAAAGCAGGATTGATCCTTTTTATTTTTCTGATATTAAGAATGACCGATTTTGAAATCCTCAAAAAATCGGTGTTTTCAAACTCTGCCTCAAGCTCATATAATTTCTTCCGTATCTCGAAAACCTTGCTGCTGCAGTAAGCGAAGGTCTTGTTATCCACTGTATCAAAATAATAGACTTCGGCGGGGCTCAATTTATGAATAACATTTTGCTCATATCCGATTATTGATAGCTGTTGGGATTTGATATCGGAGAGAAGATGCAAGATTTCGTTATTTATTTCACTGCACCGGATAATGATTTGTTCTTCTTCCCCTTCGGCAACATCCTCAATAATTATCTTCAAGCCAGGACACCCCCTTTGCAATATCCGTCCTTGCTGTCTATTTTCGACCTCATTAAATGTAATTCCTTTTTATTACAACTCCAGGATCAGAACCGGAACGCAAAATCGCTCCTGTAATCAATTTCGTATATCTCATCGTTTTTTGCGCTAAAGGACTCTGTTTCCTATAAATCAATCATCTAATAATTTTCAACCCGAAAATTTGGAAAACACTATTGCAAAAAATCAGCATGCAATATAACATAAGTTATATAACACGTGTTATTTTAATCATAATGTAAAAAGGAAGTGTTGCTGTGGGACCTAAAGTTAAATTTACAAGAGAACAAATAATTGATGCCGCCTTTGATATAGCAAAAACAGACGGAATTGATGGTATAACCATGAGGAAAATCGCAGAACAAATGGGCAGTTCTGTAGCCCCTATCTATGTGAATTTTAAAAACGTTGAGGAATTGAATGAAGCAGTGATTGAGAGGATCATTAGTCTCAGCCAACAACTGCTGCTCGAGGAAAGCACGGGCAAACCCTTCCGCGATATAGGGAGAGCTAGTCTAAGGTTTGCCACGGAGTACAGCGTGATTTTCAGAGACCTCGTTATGAACAGTAATAATTACATGAAAGGCTACGATGAAAAAATGATACCCGCTTTGGTTGCAGAAATGAAACAAGACCCTGAACTGGACGGCTTTACTGTGGACGAACTGAAAACCATATTGTTGAAAATGAGAATTTTTCAATTAGGGCTTTCGGTAATGGTGGCTAATGGTATGTTGCCGGCAGATTATGAAATGGATGATTTGATGGATATATTATCAAGTGCGGCGGATGATGTAATACTGTCTGCCCGGCTAAGTAAAGGTCTACGTAAAACCGAAATGGAGTGATAAAAATGGCTAGAAGAACTAAATCTATTTCATTGGTTAGTTTATTGTTAATCTTCGCTCTCGTCTTTTCTGTAACTGCTGCTTCCGCCAATAACATGCAAGACGCCAGTTTGGAAACCTTTTTTGACAACACCATGAATTCCAAACTAGAGCAATATCATATTCCCAATGCCACTGTAGCGGTTGTAAAAGATGGTAAGGTCGTATATAAAAAAGGATTCGGCCGGGCCGATATTGAAAATAACATCCCGGTTGATCCCGACACTACTCTTTTCCGCATCGGTTCTACCTCCAAATTAATTACCTGGACGGCCGTCATGCAGATGGTTGAAGCAGGCAAGCTGGACCTGAATACCGACATCAACCGGTATTTGGATTTCCAAATCTCATCCCGGCTGGAAAAGCCTCTCCAAAAAACTAACCCGGCACCGATAACCATGACCCATCTGATGACCCATACCCCGGGCTTTGAAGATCACCCCGATATGCTTTTCAGGCTTTCGCAAGATGATCTTTTGCCCCTGAATGAATATATTAAGAACTACCAGCCGGCCAGGATATATCCAGCTGGCGAGGTTGCCGCCTATTCCAATTATGGTACGGCACTGGCTGGTTATATTGTAGAAAGACTATCTGGACAGCCCTTTTCGGACTACGTGGAAAAAAATATTTTCACGCCTCTGAACATGCAAAACAGCACCTACCGGCAGCCTCCGGCTTTGAACTCCCCAGCCCATGTTGCCAAACCCTACCGGTTTATTAATGGGTCATATACCCCAGCCGGTTTCGAATACATTATGCTCGAACCTGCCGGCAGTATGAGCAGCACAGCCTCAGATATGGCTAATTTCATGATTGCTCATTTATCTGGCGGAGCTTATAACGGAGGACAAATTCTTAAAGAAGAAACGGTCAGGGAAATGCATAAACAGCATTTTACCTATGATCCGACCTTGGGAGGCATGACGCTCGGATTCATGGAGGGAGTCTTCAATGACAAAGCCGTGATTTTCCACGGCGGCAGTACTATGCTCTATAACTCCAGTCTTTACCTGATACCGGAAGTTAATACTGGGATCTTCATTGCCTACAGCGGTGGTAACCATCTGCTCCACTCCGAGGTTTTTCAGGATTTCATGGATTTCTGCTATCCCGTCAATGCTCAAACAACGGGAACGCCTGGTGCAGGCAGCCGGGAAAGGGCTGAAAAGTACACCGGTGAATACCAAATGAACCGGAGGAGTGTTACTACTGACGAAAAAATCGCCGGCATATTGGCCGGGGGTATTATCAATGTTGCTGCCAGTGAAGATGGATATCTGCTGGTAACCAATGGCGGGGAAACGAACAAATTTATTGAGACTGAGACTGGGGTGTACCAGAATCTCAGAGAAGGCAGAACCCAGGACGCGTTTGGACGGTTTCATAAAATAATATTTAAAACAGATCCGCTGGGAAGAACCATGTTGACCACCGATGGCCCTATGACCTATTCAAAAGCTCCGTTTTATTCAACTGTTAATTTTACCGCATTAGCAGCCCTCACTATAGTATTGATCGTAATCGGATCGCTGATCTACTGGATAATCATCAAGATATTAGGTTTGTTCAAAAGGAAAAACAATAAAGCATCCTGGGTTTCATCACTCGCGTCCTGGGTTGGAATTTTGGCCAGTATCACCATCCTGTATTTATTCGCCAACCTGTTTTCTTCAGGCATTGATCCTGTATACCTATTACCCCAAGAAGCGTACATGACTGTAGAAAAACCGCCATTATTTGATTTTATACCGACTCTGATGTGGATTCTCACCGGTTTGCTGGTGCCCTTCACGGTAGTTGCCTGGCTGAAAGGGTTCTGGAGCCGGATTGCTCGGGTCCAGTATAGTATATTTACCCTGGCAGTTATTGGATTGATGTGGATGATAAATTATTGGAATATTCTTAACATTTAAAAATAACATTTCCTAGTCTATTGGATCTGTTCTGTTAGCAAACTGGAATTCCTTGGCGAGGACCAACCTTCTATATAAATCATAAGTAAAAACTGCGCAGCAGTTAGGCAGAGCTATCATTGCCGATTGATAGGCGCCTATGTATTATTGTTCATCTCACCAAAACCAATTGCAGTTAATTTTTCGCTCAACGTAAGTAACAGAAATAAATCATGTTTGACAAAAGGTAATATGTTGCATATTATAAAAGTAACATGTTACCTTTTTAAAAAGCGGGGGCTTAGAAAATGCATGACTTAATTTTAGATTCAGCCAAGAAGACGAAAGAATGTCCTTCCCGATTGATGGCGGGAAAGCTGCTTCACCACTCTTTACGAGCGAAAAAGGCAAAAAGGGGTGGCGGGATTTGGGATTCGCATAAATCAGTGCAAGCCTGCCTGAGCGGAGACCAGGTGGCTTTTGGCCAAATCGTTGAACACTACCGGGCCTACGTATTCGATATCATTCGGGTTTTCGCGGATGACAGCGACGTGTCTGAAGCAAGCCGGGAGGTCTTTTTGCAGATGTACCGCTCCTTTCCCCAATGTGATCCCGGCGACTTCACTGTTTGGATCAGCAAAATCGCGGCCGGCCAAGCTATCAATTGGAAAAAGAGCCAACGGCCAATCAACAGTGTGCTGTCCGATATCGACATCAAGACCTGCAGCAGGAGCAGTGCTCTGGCTGAAGTAGTTGTCGGGAAGAAAAACTGCCAAGAGGTTCGATGATCTTTGTCCGAAGATAACCCTTACACATGACACCGGTGCCTATTATCTTGATAACTGGGAGGCTTGCAAATGAATGAATTAGAAGAAAAAGCTTACATTTTCGCTTCAATATTCGCATTATCAAACAAATTGCAGGTGCTGGGGGACACATTCGATCAGAACATCACCATCAAACAATGGCTGTTTATCGTCTGTGTTGCAAAGTTCGGAGAAGCCCCCACATTAAGTGAAGTTGCCAACTTTATTGGTTATTCCCGTCAAAACGCTAAGCGGATTGCAGCCTTATTGGATGAAAGAGGATATATCAGGATAATGAAGGACCCAAACGATGCCAGGGCTTTACGAATTTCCTTAACCCAAAAATGTATAGATTATTTTGCGCAGCGAAGTCATAGAGAACTGGAATTCCTGGATAAACTCTTTGCTGGATTCGATGCCGGTCTAACCCGGGAGGTTTTCAGAGGCTTAACCAGGCTGGCAGAAAACATTGAATCGATGAGTAATGAATTGATAGAGCAATAACTGCTTAAGCGAGGAGATGCACCATGGAGAAAAGGAGTAATAAAAAAATGTATATTTCAATTGGGATTTTGCTTGGCGCAGCGTTGATAGCGGCTCTATTTTTTAAAATACCATACTCCAAAACCAGTACCGAATTTAATGCGATTACTGCCTCCCTAACAGCAACCACCGACCGGGCCCAAGGCTTGTTCAGTGAAGCAGATATAGCTGGTTTGCCGGTGCCCGTTCAGAAGTATTTCAGATACTGTGGTTATATCGGCACACCGAAAATGTCCTATGCAAAAGTGGCTTATCAAGATGTCGATTTTGCCCTAGGCAAGGATAAATCCTTGATTAAAATCGATTACACCCAATACAACATTTTTAAAAAACCCAAACGGAATGCATATATTGACAGTTCGATGTACGGGATTCCCTTCGAAGGTATGGATGGATATGTTGAGGGGGCCGGTTCCATGAAGGGAGTGATTGCCAAGCTGTATACCCTGTTTGATCAAACCGGGCAGGCTATGGATAAGTCGGGCCTGGTCACCTT
>JAXDBN010000030.1:0-4359 GCA_034678805.1 Syntrophomonadaceae bacterium | reverse complement strand
CCATGAAGGTCGATGCCATCGTCAATGCCGCTAATTCGGCCCTGAAAATGGGCGGGGGAGTGTGCGGGGCCATCTTTAGTGCTGCCGGCAGCCAAGCGCTGCAGGAGGAATGTGACCGTATCGGCGGGTGCCCGACCGGTACCGCGGTGATCACCAAGGGCTATAACCTGCCGGCCAAATATATTATCCATACCGTCGGTCCCATCTGGCAGGACGGGAAACACGGCGAGCCCGAGCTGCTGCGCTCCTGTTATACCCGCTCCCTGGCCCTGGCGGAGGAGTACAAATGCAGTTCCATCGCCTTTCCCCTGATATCCTCCGGCATTTACGGGTATCCCAAGGACCAGGCCTTGAAGGCAGCCACCGCCGCCATCACCGAATTCCTGCTGGAACATGATATGAACGTGTACCTGGCGGTCTTCGACCGGCAGGCCGTGGCGGTCAGCCAAAAGCTTTTTGCAGACATCGATAAATATATCGACGACCACTATGTCGATGAGAAGGACGCCTATTTTGCCCGCCCGCGCAGCTTCCAATTGGAGGAGCGTATGGAGGCCGTCTACGCCCCGGCGCCGGCCAAGAGCAGCCTCGATAAGATGCTGGAGCATTTGGAAGAGACCTTTTCGGAGATGCTGCTCCGGCTAATAGATGAAAAAGGATTTACCGACGCGCAGGCCTATAAACGGGCCAACCTGGACCGCAAGCACTTTTCCAAGATCCGCAGCGGCAAGGATTATAATCCGCGCAAGAAGACCGTGCTGGCATTTGCGGTCGCCCTGGAGCTGAACCTGGACCAGACCCTGGACCTGCTGGCCAAGGCCGGCTACACCCTTTCCCACAGCAACCGATTTGACATCATCATCGAATACTTCATCGATAGAAGAAACTATGACATTTACGAGATAAACCAGGTCCTGTTCCAGTACGAACAGGATTTGCTGGGCGCCTAACAAAGATTTTGTCATCCTGAGGAGCCGGTGTTTGTCATCCTGAGCGAAGCGAAGGATCTCATTAGACTCTTCACTGCGTTCAGAGTGACAGTATGTCATTCTGGGGAGCCAGTTTTTGTCATACCGAGGAGCCGGCTTTTGTCATCCAGAGGAGCCGGCTTTTATGTCATCCTGAGCGAAGCGAAGGATCTCATTAGACTCTTCACTGCGTTCAGAGTGACACATTTAAGAGATGTCTTGAGTGATTTCTACACGTCCCCCTGCCTGCCGGGCAGAGCTATCAGGTTTTATTTACGATCTGAAATGTCGCCTGACAGGCGACCATGACCGTTCTTCGGGTTGCTATCCTTAATACATCAAGATTGAGGAGGACAACAAAATGAAGAACGACCTTACCGAACTGGTATTTATCCTGGACCGCAGCGGCTCCATGTCAGGCCTGGAGAGCGACACCATCGGCGGCTACAACGCCATGCTGAAGAAACAGCAAGCCGAGCCCGGCGAGGCAATTGTCACCACCGTGCTGTTCGACGACGATTACCAGCTGCTGCACGACCGCATCAACATCAAGGGCATCAGCCCCATCACCGAAAAGGACTACTACGTGCGCGGCTGCACCGCTCTCCTGGACGCCATCGGCAAGACCATCAACAAGATCGGCAACGCCCAGAAGCACACCAGCGAGGAACAATGGGCGGCCAAGGTAATGCTGGTCATCACCACCGATGGGATGGAAAACGCCAGCCGGGAATACAGCTACGAAAAGATCCGCTGCATGATCGAACGCCAGAAAAACAAGTACGGCTGGGAATTCATCTTCCTGGGCGCCAATATCGACGCCTTTGCGGTGGCCAGCCAGATGGGCATCAGCCGCGACCGCACCGCCAACTACCATGCCGACAGCACCGGGACCCAGGTAAATTTCATGGCCGTCAGCGAAGCAGTCAGCGAGATCCGCTCCCGGCGCACCATCAACAAAGACTGGAAAGCCAACATCGACGCCGATTATGAGAACCGCAAAGGGAAGAAGAACTAGGAGGGTGCATTGTTTTTAGAAAAAAACAATGCAATAATTGGAAATATAATCCCATGATATGTAAATCGTGGGATTAATTTTTGGAATCAATTGATACCAAAATTGTTGACGAGTCATTTTCAGGAGTCATATAATGATAAAAAGAGAATCCTTTGAACTGCAGAGAATCGAATCCGAGCAAGATGTAAAAACCTATATCGATCGCCTGAACTATGCACTTCAAAGCGGAAACACCCGCTTATATTTTCAAAGAAAGCGGGCCGTTGATGAGCGTAGAAACCCAACTTATACTAACCGATATACCATTGCGGCATTATTTCCTGACGAAGATGAAATAGAAGTTTTGAAACGGGAACTGACCCATCTGCACGCGCAGGATTACGTTGCCACAGTGAGAGACACCAGGTTTCACCAGAAATCGGAGTGGAGAGTGTTTGGCAAAAAGTATTCCGGGAAATATTTATATATCAAGATAAGGGTAGAATTGTTGGGAACCAGCGGAGAGACAGAGGTATTTGTCATGTCGTTTCATTTTGCCGAGGAAGAGTTTGAGGAAAGCGATTTTCCTTACAAGAAAAAAGGTGAGATATAGTGAAAACATTAAGAAAAGAACAAATGCTATGCCCGAGTTGCCTTGAAGAGCACCAGGTCCAGATTGTCGAAACAGATGAAAGAGAAACCTTCAAAGACACCGAGGTCAGGTTCAAGGCGGTCTATCAATACTGTGAAAATACGGATGAGTTTTTAGAGAATGAAGACATGATTAGGGCCAACAGCCTAGCCATAAAGGATGCCTACCGAAATCAGGCGGGGCTGCTTACCTCGGCGCAAATACGGGCAATCAGGGAAAAATACGGCATCAGCCAGAAAGAATTTGCGGGGATACTAGACTGGAGCCCGGCCACCATAACCCGGTATGAGAACCACCAGGTCCAGGACCGGGCCCATGATGATATTTTGCGGAAAATCGATGCGGATCCGCACTGGTTCCTGGAGATCCTGAACCGAGCGAAGGCCGGCCTGACTGAAAAGCAGTTCAAAAATTACCGTTACCGGGCTTCCGAATTATATAAGGAAAAAAAGAATCAATACCTGATTGATTGTATCATGGCCTTATACGCCGGTTTCGACCAAGGGACCTATAACGGCGGCACGGAGCTTAACCTGAACAAAGTGGTAGAGATTATTAATTATTTGGCTATGACGGTAGAAAATCTTCATAAGGTGAAGTTGATGAAGATGCTGTGGTATGCGGACATCCTCCATTACAAACGTTACGGGAAATCCATTACCGGGCTGGTCTACTCGGCCCTGCCGATGGGAGCGGTGCCGGAAGGCTATGAACATATAGTGTTGTTGGATGGAGTGAGTTTTGATATTGTCCGCTATGGTGAAGATATAGGCTATAAATTCAAGCCGGTCGAGGGTTTTAGAATCGAACAGTTAACTGATGACGAGATACGGACCATTAATGATGTTATCGGGGCATTGGGAAGCCTGAGCACCAACGATATAGTGGCCAGGATGCACGAGGAAGATGCTTACAAGTGTACATCCCATAACTGCATCATTGACTACTCTTTCGCAGAGAAGCTGTCGTTGGAATAATATGAACCGGGAGCCGCATCTCTGTCATATATATTTGGTTATAGGCTGTAAGATATTAGCCAGGATCCCCTTCAAATTATGATAAGAATCTAGCTTGTCTCCCGTGATTTCATCCATGTACAGCCCGCGGTTGACCTCGATCATTATAGAGCTGACCCGATGATCCGTCTGGTAAAACTTACCCGGAACGAAGGTGCCGGCAAAGGGATGATTGAGATCTACGGTAAAAAACTCTGAAAAGCGAGTCTGCAGGCAGTCGAGCAATCGCAGCGGGGTATGATAATCACAGCTGCCCAGGCAGATTTGCGGACGGGGCCGTAATTGTTCCCCTTCATAAGGCAGCGCCCGGGAAGGGAAGGAATGACAATCGATTATCAGGCATTGGCCCTGTTCAGCCAGGCATCCCCCCACCGCCGCCTCAAAAGCGGCGTGATAAGGATCATAATATTGCCGCAAAAATGATTCTCTCTTCGCGGGATCAAGAGTCCGCAGTAGGTGTCCATGGGCGGTTCGCTCATACACGGCCCCCATCCCTACCCGGGCCATTGCTTCGTCCTTGTCATCCCGGAAACGCTCCATATCCACCACCAAGCGGCTCACCGGGCTGGTAATCATAGTGATCCCCGGCAATGCATACAGATCATCCGTATATCTGTCGGTCATGGCCAGCATTTCGGCTTCAAGCTGGCTGTCACTCAATAAAATGTCATCCCGCAGATGGGGCGGGATAAACAGAGAAGAATGGGGAGCATGCAAAATAAGCGG
>JAXDBN010000029.1:0-13186 GCA_034678805.1 Syntrophomonadaceae bacterium | reverse complement strand
CAGCAACACGTTTCTTTTGTACAATGTCGGGACTCGGCGAAAAGCCCTTAGGGGTTGCAGGAATGACTGTAACTCGGAGTGCTCTATTCATCGGTTGCTCTCCCCTCCCATCATATCCTGCTGACGTTTTCGAGCCTGTTGCTTGGCTTGATCACTCCATTTCCGGGATTTGTCCTGCCAGCTTACTTCGACCTCGCGTCCATCAAGAAAGACATAAGTGAGACTGTTTAACCTCCCGACTCTTATCTCCTTAACCTGTTCCTGAAAGATTACATTGTGAAATCTAGAAAGCTCCAAAACCTGTGCGGTTAGTGAAATTAAGATATCTTCCGGTATTTGCTTGGACGCGCAGGCTGATTTTCCATGCTGTTTAAAAGTCGAGCAAATCCAAGCTGGCTGAGCGTATTTACTACCGGCATTGGCGATTCGGCGACGGTAATGCTTACCACAGAAAAGGCATACTAATTTGCCTGTAAAAGGGTAGGCGGGAGAGTTTTCAAAGAAAGTTTTTGGTTGGGGCTCTCTTTTTTTCAACTCTTCCTGTACTTTATCAAAGGTGTCACGGTCAATAATTGCTTCATGGCTGCAGGCAACATAGTATTGAGGTAATTCACCGCGATTAGAGCATCTGCGTTTGGTTAAATGATCTGAAACATAAGTTTTTTGCAGCAGCAGATCACCGGTAAACTTTTCATTGCGTAATATACGGCGAACACCTTCCTCAGTCCAGGCTTTGCCATGCCGGGTTACTCTACCCGCGGCATTGAGTTTTTTCATAATGGCATTGTTCCCCATTCCGCTTAAATAATCTGTAAAAATCATTTGCACAATTTCAGCTTCTTCAGGAATAATGACCATTTCCCTATTAAAATACCTGTAACCCAGCAGGGTCACATTGTTGGGTTTGCCTTCCTTAAAAGCATTTCTCACCCGCCACTTGCAGTTCTCGCTAACTGAGCGGCTCTCTTCCTGGGCATAGGATGCCAGGATGGTCAGCAGCAGTTCCCCGTCCCCGCTCATGGAGTGAATGTTCTGCTCTTCAAAATAAACGTCAACACCGAGTTGTTTTAATTCCCTCACGGTTTCCAGTAGCGTTACCGTGTTGCGGGCAAACCTTGAAATCGATTTAGTAATGATCAGGTCAATCTGGCCAGTCTTGCAGTCGACAAGAAGACGCTGAAACTCGGGACGAGTAGCTTTGGTACCCGTCAGGGCCTCGTCGGCATAAACACCGGCATATTCCCAATCCGGGCGCTGCTGGATAAGATTGCTATAATAGCTGACTTGAGCAGCGAGAGAGTGTAACATCGCATCTGTTCTCGATGATACCCGGGCATAGGCGGCAACCCGTAATCTCGCTGGGATTGGTGACACCGGGGGGAATATTGTCCTAACCTTTCTTTCCATAACGACCTCCTTTCGCTATGACATGTTCGCTCGAAAAGCCAACATTATCAAGCGTTTTGGCGATATATGCTGCGCTTGGAAAGCCCGTATTTGGAGGCGATTATTGTCTCAATATGTATAAGTTCATCTTCACTTATAATTCGCGCGGCTACCCATTTTCGAAAAACAGCCATCGCAGCTGCATAGTGGATGACCGCCAATGCCTTACTCATGCCACACCGCCTTGGATCTGCCGTAGCAGGCGCGAGAACAGTATTGGCGGTTTTTGTTTCCATAGCTTTCAAACTCACGGCTACAAATAGGGCAGGTAAAAACATAGATAGCCTTCCGGTTGACGGCTTCCGGGTGAGCATTCCACCAGGCCAGGCGGCATTTATCCGAGCAAAACCTTTTCCGCTTTACTCCAGGGGTCTGGGTAATAGGTGTTCCGCACTGTCGGCAGATAATCCCTCCCTTTTGAACGATGGGTTCAGTATAAGTGCTACGGAGACGGCTACGGTAAGGATTACAACATCATCAACCTGCCGGACGACAGCAACGAGATGAAGCGCACTGTGTATCTGACCGCCTGCCTCATGTCCTATTATCAGCAGAAAAAGTTGTATCTGGCACAGGAAAACGAATACGGTCCGTTCAAAATCGAAAATCCGCTGTTCGTCTTTGTCGGAGCAAGTGTTAATGCCGTGCGCACCGAACGCGGACGCAAGGTTTCTGATGTTTTGGATATTTTACTGTTCTTCCGGGACTTCGTTACGAACATAGCGGTTTCTACAACAAATATTGAACGTGTTATTTCCGGCAATACGGGGCTGCTTGACAGCAAAAACAGGGACATTTTTAGAAACAATTTCCCGTATCTGACGGCGGTGGGCATGTCTCCGGCAGCCATGTATGCGGATGTCCTGAAAACCGTATTCAACTGTGCTTCGGTCGATGCAACCTTCCACATCGAGAATCTCCGAGGCATCAGCGGCGAGATCCGACTGCGTCTTGGTGAAAACGAACCGTTCGGCGTTATCAACGTTGGAGATGATTCGGCTTTGCTGGGATTGTGTGCCGATAACGGCTTCAATACAGATTCCATCAATTTTTCCGATTCGCTATTCCAAGGCATAACAAAGCCACATTCGACTATTAACTTGCTCATCGGCTCCAAGAAATTCACCGAGGGCTGGAACTGCTGGCGCGTTTCTACAATGGGACTTATGAATGTCGGTCGCAGCGAAGGAAGCGAAATCATCCAGTTGTTCGGGCGCGGCGTTCGTTTGAAAGGCTGCAAAATGTCGCTTAAGCGCAGCAGCTTTCCTTTGATGTGTTCTGCAAAGAATGTGGCGGGGTGTTTGGTAAATGGGATAATACCAATCGTGAGTACTTTTTGGGTAAACGGTAAAAACATTTATCCTGCTCACTCAATCGCAAAAAACCGCATCTTCAATTAAATCAGTGCCACAACCTGCGCCACTATAAAACCTCGCGCATTAACTGTATTATTGGTATGTTCCCGCTAATATTAAAACACCAGGCTTCCAAGCTTACCACTACCCTGTCCCTGACCGACGAAATGGATGGTATGCTCGGAAGCCCTTGTTTTTCAAGCTTTTCAGCGTTCTATTTATCTACTTTAGACATCAAACATACCGTCTCAACATGTCCCGTCTGCTGAAGCATATCCAAATATTATCTAATTACTCATTGAATTATTAGCTAACTTTTAACGATTATCCCAATCTTTCAACGATCACCTATTGGCGATGCGCACCCCCTGCTAACTTTCAACGATTGCCCTCGCCAACCCCACCGGAAAACGGCAGGATTTAATCTTGCCACCGGTAAAATAGCCCGCGCTAGAACGTTGAAAGCCGCTCCGCAAAACGCAGGAACGGCTCTATTATTGGCTTTCCAGGCAAAACAAAAACCATCTATTGATAAAATGCTTTTTATCAATAGATGGTATAATTTCTGGTGCGGTGGGGGGGACTTGAACCCCCACGGGTCTCCCCATACGCCCCTCAAACGTACGTGTCTGCCGATTCCACCACCACCGCATATTTGGGTACAACCGTCTTCGGCGACCATGCACTATTATACGTCAACCTCAAATTCGTGTCAATGGAGTGTTATTCAGCTTAGGTCCCCGCAAAAATGGGAATTCAACTAATCTAATAGCTGCCAAAATACATATAAAATTGTTGACCAGACATTACTAGGACGATAATCCAACCTCGGTCCAGTTTATCCGTTCCATACAATCGATTTTGAAATCCCGCACGTCCCCGCCCAGTAGTACACTGGCTTTTTTCTGGAACAGGAACAGGCAGGGGGCATCGTCGACTACAATCTCTTCAGCCCGTTTCAGGAGTTTCAACCGGTCTCCCTGAGCGGGTTGAGCCCGGGCCTCATCCAGCAGTTTATCGACCTGTGGATTTTTATAGCCAATAAGATTACTGCCGGCGGTAGAACTATGAAACAGGGTGTAAAGGAAATTGTCTCCGTCAGCGTAATCGGCCTTCCACCCCAACCGGAAGAAACTCAGACGCATATTGGTAATTTGTTTGGTAAAGTAATTCCAGTCGTATTCCTGCACTTGAACCGTAATGCCCTGCAATCCTAACTGCCGGGCCACTTCCAGTGCTACCTGGCGATGACCGGGATCATTATTGGTTGTTAAAGTCAATGGCTTCAAACCCTTTCCCCCGGGGTAACCGGCGTCAGTGAGCAGTTGCTGTACTTTATCGGGATCGTATAGATAGCCCCGCATTTGCTCGTTGTATGGATTTAAACCCTGAGGGATAACGCCTTTAGCGGGCAGGTAACCATCACCCAAAATATTCTTAATAATGGCTTCCCGATCGATGGCGTAGTTAATTGCCCGGCGCAGCAGATAATTACTGGCGTACGGTTCATTATTGAGATTAAAACCCATCCAATATACTTCCATCACCGGCTTCTGGATGAGAAGGTCCTTGTATTGCTGATCAGCAGCCAGGGCCGGCAATTGCGGCAGGGTAAGATCATCCAGGTAATCGACCTTGCCTTCCTTGTAAGCAGTCAGTGCTTGTTCCTCGTCACTATAACGGGTTATGGCAACTGCCGCCAGATGGGGCGCATTGCCATGATAAGCGTCATTGCGAAGTAATATTATATTATCCTTACTGCACTCCTTGACTACAAACGGACCTGTGCCCGGAGCTACAACACCTTGCCCCGGCTCGACCGAAGCATCGACTACCCAGAATATGGGGTTGGTCAGGACATAAATAAAGGCTCTATCCGGATTGTTCAGCATTATTTTGAGGGTGTGTTCATTGACGGCTTCGATCCCCCAGATTTCTTTGAGCTTGCCATTCATGAACTCGCCGCTGCCGCCAATCCTCAGGAATAAGCACTGGTTGGACCAATCACTGGTGGCGGCCAGGTTTTTTTCCCAGGCTGACTTAACCGCATAGGCGTTTACCGCCTTGCCGTTGCTGAAGGTGATCCCCTGGCGCAGTTCCATAATCAGGGTTTTGCCATCCTCACTGTATTCCCACTTATCGGCCAGCAGGGGTTTTACCTCGGCGCTCTCATCATCATAGCAGACCAATCCTTCATATATAGCACTGGCTGCCAGCACCTGCGAGTGATTGGCCAGCAAAGCTGGCTGCAGGTTGTCGATGTCCTCCACTACTGCTACCTGCATTGGCCGGCTGCTCATAGTCATAACATAAACAGCCTGGCGAACGGCCAGATAGCCGCCCACTGCCAATATCAAAAGAGCCACTGATAAAAACAGCTTCTTCCGCATTGTAAAGCCTAACCTATATTTATACCTGTCTCTCGGTCTGAATCTGGACATTTATCTTACCTCCCCGAACTAGTCCTGCCATATTATATGCCAGGGTCTGTCCCAGTATTCAGATTGTCCTGCCAGTATTTGGCGTTTTGTATTAGGTTAAACCCAGTAACTCTTGCCGGATATCCATTTGCTCAAAAAAAAACTCCGTTAGGAGTCTTTACTGATATTTAATTCAGCCCTGTCATTTATCATATATGGCATGATAGGCCCGGTAGTTACTAAGAACACTCTTTACATAACGCTGGGTCTCAGGGAACGGGATCGACTCAATATCGTCAGTGCCGCCCTTCCATTTCCCTTCCTGCAGCCATTGTTTTACCTTGCCCCGCCCGGCGTTGTAGGCAGCCGCCGTCAGGGGTATATTATCATTGAATTCCGCCTGCAGGTCACTTAAATACCAGCACCCCAAGCGGATGTTGGTCTCCGGGTCGTACAGGTCCTCCACTTCAAAATCCTTTAGGTTCATTTGCCCGGCGATCCAGTCAGCCGTATCCGGCATGATCTGCATCAGTCCTTTGGCTCCCACCGGTGATTCCGCCCAGGTTTGGTACTTGCTCTCGGCCCGGATTATGGCAAAAACCAGGAAGGGATCGACATCATATTGAGCCGCCATAGAATAAACCAGCTCTTTATGGGGAAGAGGATAAAAAACCGTTATCCAGTTAGGGAACGTTGCTATTGCCGCCAAAAAAAGTGCTAAGGTTACCCATAACATCCTTTTCAAGCGGCTTATTTTGTTTCGACGCAAAGAAAAACCTCCCAGCCTGCCGTTACAATATCATATTGGGGTATTGCGAAAAATATCTAGGTAATATCTGGTGGCCAGGCTTAAGGTTTCTTCAATACTGCCCGTATTATCAATGACGACATCCGCCCGCTGCGCTTTCTCATCCAGGGACATCTGTGAATCGATGCGCTTAATGGCCTCTTCCCGGGTCAGGGAGTTGCGGGTCATTAACCTGGTTATCTGGGTTTCACGATCAACCCAGATTACCCAGACCACGTCGCATAGTTTATCCCATCCGCCTTCAAAAAGCAAAGGAATATCCAAGACCAGTACGGCATTAGGGTGGGATAATCGTTTCATGTCCATCTGATCCCTGACGCTTTGGAAGATCCATGGCCAGGTTATACGGTTGAGGGCTTTCATCTGTTCGGGATCAAAAAAAACAATCGCGCCCAGTTTGGTGCGGTCGATGGTTCTATCTTCATTCAATATCCCGGGGCCGAAGTGTTTAACAACTCCATCATAGGCAGGCTGGCCCGGTTCCATGGCCTGGTGCCCAATTTTATCGCCATCGATGATGATAGCCCCCAATTGGGCCAGAGTCTCTGAAACCGTGCTTTTACCGCTGGCGATACCACCGGTTAAACCAATTATTTTCATATTGATCTCCATTAACGGATTAATTCCAGTATTCCTATGGTTAGCAGGATCAAAACCGTCAGCCCTGAGGACATTTTTTCCCAACAATCGCTGGTTACCTTTCTGCCCAATATCAGGCCACCGCTGACTAATAAGAATTTTAGCACACCCACACTTAGTGCAGTGAACAAAATGTTATAGCCTGCCAGGGAGATACCGATCCCAGCCCCGAAGGCATCCATGGCCAGGGCCAGACCCAGAAAAAATGCTTCCCGGATACCGATCTCGCCGGAACGGTCAAAATCAGCGGTTGAGGGTTCTTTTAGAATCTGGATAATTACGCCCAGGGGTTTAATTTTGAAGGACAGCAGGGGGTAGTCTCCGTTTTCTTCAATCGCACCGATCCGATCGCGCACCAGCTGCATAAGAAAGAACAGCCCTATCGCGATTATGGTTAAGGCTCCTACGCGGGAGGCCATTTCCGGCTGCAGCAAGGTCGATAATCCCCGCCCCAATAACATAGCCAGGGTAACCGAGCCGGCTGAAGCCACACAGATAACCAAAAGCGATAATAGCGGTATCTTTATTTTTCTGATCCCGTAGGCCAGGCCTACCACAAATCCATCGGAACTAACCGCAAGCGCAAAAAGACCGATGACTAAGCAACCCAAACCAGCCACTCCCAATCCGTATCCATTTTATTGCTACTATATGAATATGGAGAGGAAGGTGTGAGGGCTGCTTATTTCTGGCAGTGGGCGCAGTAATGGCTGCCGCGGCCGCCGATAATCTCTTTTTCAATGGGGCGTCCGCATTGGGGACAGGCCTGGTTGGTTTTGCCGTAGACCTTGAGGAAATTCTGAAAATTACCCTTCTGGTTGAAGCCATCGCGGTAGTCGCGGAAGGTTGTGCCCTGTTCATTTATGCTCTTCTGCAAGACCTCGCGGACAGCCCGGTGCAGCCGTTTGATTTCGGCCCAACTCAACGATCCCGCCGGCCGGGTACCCCGTATTCCCGATCTGAAAAGTGCCTCGTCGGCATAGATATTGCCGATTCCGGATATTAAACATTGGTGGAGGAGCAGATTTTTAATTGCCACTTTACGTTCCTGGCACAAGCCGGCCAGGTGCTTAGCAGTAAACTGGTTAGATAATGGCTCCACCCCCATATGGGCAAAAACCGGCTGAAGGTTTTTACATAAGCGTATGCCCCCAAAACGGCGCGGGTCCTGGTATATCAATTTGCTGCCATTGTCCAGGCAGACAATGAGATGAACATGGGGTGCTTCCACCTCTTCTTCGATAGGCACCAGGTAAAAGCGCCCGCTCATGCCCAGGTGGACCACCAATGAATGTCCCCGGTCCAGGTGCAGGATTAAAAATTTACCCCGCCGGCTGATCTTATTGATGACCGATCCATCCAGTTGATGGGGGGCAAAATCCTCCCGCTTAATAATATCCCGGCGCCGGAAATTGGCCCCGGTGATACGGGCACCTACTATTCTTTTTAAGGAGTTTCTGATAGTTTCTACCTCTGGCAACTCGGGCATCCAGCTCACTCCCTAATTCATATATCGTATTATTCCCAATTCTGCATGTCATACCAGTTGCTGCCCGCTTTCATGGCGACCAACAGCGGAACTTTCAAAACATAAGCCTCTTCCATGCATTCTTTCACCAAGGCGGCTACTTCTTCCAGTTCCTCCTTGCGCACCTCCATGACCAGATCGTCATGCACCTGCAATAAAATACGCGACTGCAGCTGCCGCCCCTGCAAGGCAGCTTCGACTTTGAGCATGGCCAGCTTGATGATATCGGCAGAACTGCCCTGGATAGGAGTATTGAGAGCCATGCGCCGGGCAAATGATTGCACCATCTTATTCTTGGCCCGCAGGTCAGGTAAATAGCGGCGCCGTTTCAAAATCGTCTCCACATAACCCATCTCGGTGCCAAATTCCACAATATCATGCATGTATTGCCTTACCCCCGGATAGGCGTCCAAGTATTCAGCGATGTACTTCCCGGCCTCCTGGCGGCTTACCCCGGTGTTGCGGGCCAGGCCGAATTCACTGATCCCGTAAATTATCCCGAAGTTCACGGCTTTAGCCTTGCGGCGTAATTCGCTGTCCACCTTTTCAATGGGCACATTGAACATTTCCGAAGCAGTTCGGGTATGAATATCTATACCATGTTTGAAAGTATCGATCAGAGTGGCATCCCCGCTGATATGAGCCAGGGCGCGCAAATCGATCTGGGAATAATCAGCCGAGAAAAGCACCCAATTCCTGTCTGTGGCCACAAAGGCTTTCCTGATCCGGCGGCCTTCTTCCATGCGGATAGGAATGTTCTGCAGGTTGGGTTCCACGCTGGAGAGCCGTCCGGTAGCGGTGATGGCCTGCTTAAAAATGGTATGAACCCGGCCGGTATCAGGGTGGATAAGGTTCTGGAGCGAATCGGCATAGGTTGATTTCAGCTTGGTCAGCTGCCGGTATTCCAGGATGTTAGGGATTATCTCATGCTCGAGAAAGAGTCCCTCCAGCACTTCTTGACTGGTAGAATAACCGCTTTTGGTTTTGCGGGCGGTCGGTAAACCGAGGTCTTCGAACAGCACCTTGCCGAGCTGCTTGGGCGAATTGACATTGAACGAAGAACCGGCCAAGTCCTCGATCCGGGCTTCCAGCTTCAAGATGCGGGCCCCCAGTTCCTCAGTGATCGAGGCCAGGATTTTTTTGTCAGCCTTAATCCCGCAAAACTCCATTTTTCCCAAAACATCGGACAGAGGCATTTCCACATCATCCAGGAGTTCCTGCAACTCCGGGGGCGCTTGTTTGGCCAACAAGTCATAGACCGGTTTGATCTGGGCGGTCAAAAAGGCGTTGGTGCTGTTGGTGGTATCCAGGTGCAAATGGTGCGAGACCGTAGCCCCCAATTCTTCGCTGGGGAAGGACGGATCCAGCACATAGGTAAACAGCAGGGTATCCCCAACTACGCCCTGCAATTTGATCCCGTGTCTCAGCAGCAGAACCTGAGCAAACTTAACATTATGCAAATACTTGGGAACAGATTGATCTTCAAATAGAGGCTTGAGCCATTTCAGCTTGTCCTCACCCTGCTCTGCAAAATCAAGCAAAAAGACCTGCTCGGGCTCAGCAATAAATATCTTCTCTATTTTAGCCCACATGGGATGGTGATAGTCAGCCTCCAGGTGCAGGGCAATCCCCTCAGCAGGTAAATTGGCCCGCATGTCTCTCACCTGATTCTCATCTTTGAGTTCGAGGGTTTCTATATCTCCAGCCACCTCGGCTGAGGTCGGAGCAGTTTCCTGCAGAGCGTTAAGAAAATTGTTGAACTGCAGCCGTTGGTATAGGGGGATAAGTTCGGTGCGATTTATATCCTTAACCATAAATTCATCCAGTTGCTTTTCAATCTGCATATCCCGGACAATAGTAGCCAGCTGCCGGCTCATATATGCTTGGTCCTTATACTGGCGCAGATTCTCCACCAGTTTTTTTCCGCTGACCTGGTCGAGATGTTCATAAAGGGTCTCCAAGCTGCCGAACTCTTTTATCAATTTCATGGCCGTCTTGGGGCCCACCCCGGGCACGCCCGGAATATTGTCCGAAGTATCTCCCATCAAGGCCTTTATCTCTATCATCTGCTCGGGGTCTACTTCCCATTTATCCTTAACCCTGGCGGGATCATATATTTCTATTTCGCTAATGCCCTTCTTGGTCATGTAAACGCGGGTGCAGTCCGAGACCAGCTGCAGGCTGTCATTGTCACCGGTAACAATAATGCATTCCATGCCTTCCTGCTCGGCTCTCAGGCTCAAGGTACCGATAATATCGTCGGCCTCATAGCCCTGCATCTCCAGGTAATCTATATTCAATGCCTCCAGGACTTCCCGGACCAGCGCAAACTGGTTGCCCAATTCCTGGGGCGTCTCCAGTCGATTAGCCTTATAGTCGGAAAAGGTCTCATTACGGAAGGTGATCCGATCCCGGTCAAATGCCACCAGAATATGAGTCGGCTGCACTTCCCGGATAGCCCGGTTCATCATGGTCAGGAAACCGTACACCGCATTGGTATATACCCCGTCCCTGGTCTGCAGGAGCGGTAAAGCATAAAAAGCCCGGAACAGCAGGCTGTTCCCGTCTAACAACATGATCCTTTTGTCAGGCATTAATTCATCCCCTCAAGTAATAATTGATAAGGCAATAGATCAAACGCGAAAATTAAAAAGCACGGCAAACGGGCGCCCATGATAGAGGCCCTGTTACATTATATCGTTTTTAACCGGCTTAATAAACGAAAGCCATACGGCCCAAATGCTGGTTTCCCTATCCATCAAATCTTGACAAGAATGATGGCTCAACTTATAATTATGTTTGCGTCATCACTGGCGCCCAACTGAATATGCCAGAGTGTCGGAATTGGCAGACGAGCGCGACTCAAAATCGTGTGCCTTGTGCGTGTGGGTTCGAGTCCCACCTCTGGCACCATCAGAAAAATAGACGGTTTAGGCCCTCTTAATTTTTTGGTTATTTTATTACCCGTGAGATTTACACCCAATTTTACACCCAATTCATAATAATTCCTTATTTTATCTAAAACCCTGCATGTTTTGAGAGCTTGGCAATGTCATGAATCAAGTGCTCAAACGATACCTTATTCCAAAATCTAGAATGCATATAACCGTGGTGAACGCTGTTGCGATTATCCCCCGCATCAGTCGATTTGGAGAACACAAAATAGGCTTTCGCTTTTTCAAGCAACGCAACAAAAACATGATCATTATTGTTTTCATCAATAGCAAGATTTATTAACTTTATGCCTACTCTTCGTCTTATTGGCCTACCAGAATCATCATCAAGTACCTCAATGCCATATTCGGACGTTTTTGAGCGAATTAATTCCTCCAAATATGCATATGCAAATGGTGTTAACACGGAGTAAGAATCAGGGAATGTTTGGTATACTTCTTTGACGATAGTCCAGTCAGGCAACCAATTCCAGCTATGGGTGTAGTTCATTATCTCCGCAAAGTCATCACTTATATTCATTCCACACCTCGCATAAAAATGTCTTCAGCAACGCGTTTAGCTAATCCCTATTTATGATGATAACAAAAAATATGGTAAAATATGAGACTAGAATAATTGTGTGGAGCAAAGCCATGAACCAGAATCCTGAGCAAAGTGCCAGAGACAATATTGATAGGCAGCTTCGAGCTTGTGGGTGGTTGATTCAAGATATGAAAGGAATCAGCTTGCAGGCGGGCACTGGTGTGGCCGTACGCGAGTATCCCACTGAGCAGGGACCAGCTGATTACATCATTTTTGTTGAAGGAAAACCGGTCGGAGTCATAGAGGCGAAACGGGAGGATCTTGGTTTTAAAATCACCACTGTAGAAGAACAGTCAGGTGGATATGCAGTCAGTAAACTAAAATACCTGAACAATGAACCTTTACCGTTCATTTATGAAAGCACCGGAATAATAACCCGTTTTACCGATTGCCGGGATCCAAAACCCAGAGCCCGGGAAGTATTTACTTTCCATCGTCCGGAAAGCCTCAGGGATTGGCTAAAATCCCACGCATCCCTGCGCCAGGGTCTGCAGAGTCTTCCACAGCTTGACAGTCTGGGCTTCCGCGATTGCCAGGTTAAGGCCATTGCCAACCTTGACGTTTCGTTCAAGAACAATTGTCCCCGGTCCCTGATTCAAATGGCTACCGGAGCCGGCAAGACCTTCACTGCTATCACTGCCATTTACCGGCTGATAAAATTCGCCCATGTCAACCGGGTGCTATTCCTGGTTGATACCAGAAACCTTGGCGAGCAGGCCGAACAGGAGTTTATGGCTTATCTCCCCAATGATGATAATCGTAAATTTACCGAACTATACAATGTACAGCGCCTTAAATCCAGCTATGTGGCTACGGACAGCCAGGTCTGCATCAGTACTATTCAACGGCTTTATTCGATTCTAAAGGGCGAGGAGATGGAAGAATCGGCGGAGGAACTCAATCCCGCCGAGACCCGTTGGGAGAAGCAGGAACCGCTCCCGGTCGTCTACAATCCCAAGCTTCCCATCGAGTTTTTCGATGTTATCATCATTGATGAGTGCCACCGCAGCATCTACAATCTCTGGAAGCAGGTGCTGGATTATTTCGACGCCTTTTTAATAGGTTTAACGGCTACCCCCGATAAACGCACCTTCGGTTTATTTAACCAGAATGTGGTCATTGAATATACCCATGAAGAAGCCGTCGCCGATGGGGTCAACGTGGCTTACGATGTCTTCATTATTGAAACCGAGATCAGCAAGAAAGGCTCAGCTATCTGGCAGGGGGAATGGGTAGACCGGCGGGAGAGGCTTTCCCGCAAGAAACGCTGGGAACAACTGGACGAGAATTTGACCTATACCAGCAAGGACCTGGACAAGGTAGTGGTAAATCCCAGCCAGATCAGGGCAATTATCCGCACTTTCAAAGACAGGCTTCCACAGATCTTCCCCGAAAGAAAAGAGGTGCCCAAGACCCTTATCTTTGCCAAGGATGACAGCCACGCCGATGACAT
>JAXDBN010000028.1:0-8458 GCA_034678805.1 Syntrophomonadaceae bacterium | reverse complement strand
AGACTATGCTGATAAGATTTCTTTTGTATGGCTTCATGGGCTGGATAGGCGAAATATTATTTACCGGTACCGGTTCACTGTTAGCGGGTTCGCTGCAGCTGACCGGGCACACCTATTTGTGGATGTTCCCAATTTACGGATTGGCTGTATTCCTGGAACCGATGCATGATAGGATCCGCTCCATGCCGTGGCTGGTCCGCGGCACGATATGGGCAGGACTGTTTTTTATAATAGAGTATCTGAGCGGCTGGACTTTAAAGCTCCTGATCGGTGTATGCCCCTGGGATTACAGCCTGGCCAGCCCATATATGCTGGATGGACTGATCCGATTGGATTACTTCCCGGTCTGGTTTACTACCGGGCTGCTGTTCGAAAAGATACACGACTTTCTCAATCGTCTGCAAATAACCTATATCCCTGAGGGTACGCCAAAAATCCCCGGAGTACTTGGTCATATGCGGGTTGCCCTAAAACCGAGTGAGTTTTCAGATAAATAATTATTCGATTGAACAGAGCTTGTTACAGATGCTTCTTTACCTGCCGCCTTGCCACCAAAGGTAATTATGATAAAATTATCCTAATCCAGATGGAAGACTACGCATTAATATATAGCCTGAGAAGATAGTAAAGGGGATATTGATTATGCTTGATTTGCTAAAAAGGCGCCGCAGTATTCGCAAATATAAAGATGAGCAGCTTGCTCATGAAGAGATAGCCCAACTGGTAACAGCAGCTTTATTATCTCCATCTTCCCGGGGCCGTCAGCCCTGGGAATTTGTAGCCGTAACGGACCGGGAAATGTTAAGGAAGTTATCTGTAAGCAAACCGTCCAGTGCCGCATTTCTGAAAGATGCAGCGTTGGGAATGGTGATCCTGGCCGATCCGGGCATTTCAGATGTATGGATTGAGGATACCTCCATCGCCTCGTTAATAGTACATTTGACCGCAGCATCCTTAAATTTGGGATCGTGCTGGATTCAGATCCGGGGACGGCAATACAGTCCTACCCAGATGTCAGAGGATTATATCAAAGAACTGCTTGGTATTCCGGATAAATTTGCGGTGGAAGCCATCATTGCAGTGGGCTGCCCTGATGAGCAGAAATCCCCCCATAGCGAAAAGGACCTGGACTACAGAAAAGTTCACGTGGATAAATTCGGCATACCCTGGGGGTAATAAATTAAACTACCTGCCGGGGATTTACATTCCCCGGTAAACAATGTTGTTTGCGCAAAAAAATCACCTATTCGTCCTATCACCGGGCCCAAGAACCCCCTTCTTCTTAATTCCTCAAAAAGTGTTAGAATATAAAGGGTTTTTATAAAGAATTTTTACACCATGTCTGGGGACAAAGACTTAATCAACCACAGTGATCGACTTTTGAGAAGGTGTTATTATAGTGAATTCTTTTCATGTGACCATTAGTGTGGCGATTTTCCTGGTGGCCTATGCATTAATAATGTCCGAAAAACTCCATCGGGCCCTAATAAGCCTGGCTGGGGCGGTTATGGTTATCCTTTTTGGAATCTTGACGCAGGAGGAAGCCTTTGCCGGTATAGACTGGAATACCATCGGCTTACTGATCGGAATGATGATTATAGTGGCTGTTACCCGCCGCAGCGGGGTATTTGAGTATGTGGCCATATGGGCGGGGAAAGCAGCTAAGGGTAATCCGATCATGATCCTGGCCTTCTTGACTTTGATTACTGCTTTTATATCGGCGTGGCTGGATAATGTAACCACGATATTGTTGATTGTGCCGATCACTTTTGCAATCTGCGAAAGACTGAGAGTAAAACCAGTCCCTTTTCTGATCTGTGAAGTCATAGGCTCGAATACGGGCGGTACTGGCACCCTGATCGGCGATCCTCCCAACATAATGATCGGTTCGGCTACCGGACTGGGATTTAACGATTTCATTATGAACATCGGTCCGGCAGCGGCAGTAATAACCATCGTACTAGTTGTTTTAATGGCCTGGATATTTCGGAAGGATTTTCAGGTGGCTGATGAAGACAAGCTAAAAGTATTGGAAATGAATGAGAGAGACGCTATCAGGGATTGGGCCCTGCTGAAAAAATCACTAACCATTCTGGCTATAACCATTATAGGATTCTTTCTTCACCAGCTGCTGCAGCTGGAGTCAGCCACCATTGCTCTGGCCGGAGCCACACTTCTGATGATAGTAACCCAAGAAGAGCCGGAAGATGTGCTGCTGTCAGTGGAATGGCCCACCCTGTTCTTTTTCATGGGATTATTTATTATGGTTGAAAGCCTGGTAAAAGTAGGAGTGATTACTCACCTGGCGGAAAAAGCATTAATTCTTACCCAGGGCAATTTCCCTTTGACCGCTGTGCTTATCTTGTGGGTATCAGCCTTGGCTTCGGCTATCATCGACAACATACCTTATGTCGCGGCTATGATTCCCTTGTTAAAAGACGTGGGCATGATGTCAGGCATGCCAATGGAACCACTGTGGTGGTCGTTGGCCTTGGGAGCTTGCCTGGGCGGGAATGGTACACTCATTGGGGCCTCTGCCAATGTAGTAATGGCAGGTATAGCTGAGAAAAATGGATACAAGATTAGTTTCTGGGAGTTTACGAAATTTGGGATGCCTTTTATGCTGGTATCAATTTTGATTGCCAACATATATGTTTACCTGAGGTATTTGATGTAATCTGCTTTCATTAACCCCGGTGATATTCAGCAATGTAGGGCAGATTGCGGTATTTCTCCTCGTGGTCTAAACCATAGCCAACCAGGTAGAGGTCAGGCATGGTGAAGCAGCGGTAATCAATATTTATAGTTACCAGGCGCTCGTTGGGATTGTCCAGCAGGGTACAGATTTTCAAGCTGGCCGGCTGGGTTGCTTCAAGGTGCTGGCATACCAGACCAAGAGTAAGACCGGTACCAACTACATCCTCAACCAGGAGCACGTGCTGCCCCTGCAAATTGAAATCAAGATCCTTAACAAACTGGATTACCCCGGTTTTTTTTATGACTTCGGGGGAAGCCTTGGTAGATAGAAAATCGATCCGAAGCGGTATGGTCAAGTAGCGGGTCAAGTCCGCCACAAAATATATAGAACCTTTAAGTACGCTTACTATAATGACATCTTGGCCTTCATAATCACGATTGATATCAGCTGCAACTTCTTTTATCCGCTCTTGTATCTGCTCCTGGGTAAAAATTGTTTTTCCTACCCCAGGTTTATTCATTAGGTTGTGCTCCTTTCAACAGTCCAAATCTTTTTATCAGGGTGTTAAAATCCTTTTTGAAAACGATATTGATATTAGTGCCCGGGTAGAGCTTTCTCAGCAGCTGTACCTTTTTTTTCTTCTGGGCCACATATCTTTGATCCATAGTAGTCAGTTCAATATAGGTGTCAAACCGGGGCAGGTAAAAATCCGGCGAAAAGGCTTGGATAACATTACCCTCGGCGTCCCACTTGATGGGGAAGGTTCGTGGTTCATACTCCCATTCCATCCCGTGCATATCCAGTATTTTAGCGAATTCTTCTTCTGATTGGTGTTTGAATACCACCGGCTTGAGTTTCTGTGCCTCAACAGCAGTATCTGCTTCGGGGGTCGGGACCTGCTGGTTTTCAGCCATGAATTGAATCAGGGCGGCAGCTTCATTGATGTTCAAATAATCGGTATTCAGGGTAATATGATATAACAGTGGATCAGACCAGTCCTTGCCGTAAAGAGCTGAAATATAACGTTTATGTTTACGGTCGGAGAGCTCCAGAAAACGTTCGGCGTCCTTTTTCTCCAGGCCCTGGCTTTGCATTATGCGGCCAATCCTGACTTCAGGTGAGGCTATAATTTTTACATGCAGGGCTCCGGGATGATTGGCGAATATAATTTGAGCCCCTAAGCCGAATATAATCAGAGACTCTGCGGCTACCCGGGTCCTTAATCTGTTTTCCAGGTGTTGGGCAAAGGTCAGGCCGTCAGACGCAGTAGTCAGGAAGAAGGAAGGACTCTCCGCCAGCATATGTATTTCGTGCTGGCTGGCCACCTCGGGGAATACGTTGCGCATGGCCACATCCCGGTTAATGACCGGCAGGTTCATATTTTGTCCCAGCAGATCAGTAATTTCCTGGCCCAGGCTGCCGGTTTGGCGGGAAACGGTTATTAGCAAAACAGTCACCTCTTGCTGTTAGTATATGCTCAAATCCATCCAATTTAATAAACCGATGGTGATTGTTTCTGATATCATTATATCATTTATATTGTTCGCCGCCTAAATCCAGAGTCCTGCGTGCGTCATTACCTGTGCCTAAGATAATTAAATCATTGTGGATTAAACCAAACACGCAGTAAAAATTCGTCTTAAGTCGATGATAAAGAGCCATTCAGTCGGTTTGACGATCACATTGCGTCCCATTTAGTCTCTAAATAGGCTAAAATAAAAAGCAGAGCAGATGTAATTAAAACAGCTGACCTCACTGCTATTTTCAACCCTGCTAAAAAAATGGGTTGTCGAGATAGGAGGAAACCAATTTGCATGATTTGTGGTTTTACGAAAAACACACCGATGGCTATGAGGTAAGGTGGAGAATAACCAATGTGCTTCATAGGGAGGCTACCCCATACCAGCAGTTGGCGGTTCTTGAAACCATTGAGTGGGGGAGGATCCTGGTCCTCGACGGGGTGCTGCAGCTGGCTGAGAAGGATGAATATGTCTATCACGAGATGATTGCCCACGTTGTAATGAACAGCCATTCCCATCCCGAGTCGGTGTTGATCATAGGCGGTGGTGATGGGGGGGCCCTGCGCGAAGTACTGAAACACCAGCAGGTCAAGAATGTCGACTTGGTGGAGATTGACCAGCGGGTGGTTGAGGTGAGCCGGCAGTATTTTCCCCAGGTTGCCGGTTCTTTTGATGATCCCCGGGCGCACCTGCACATTGCCGATGGATTTGATTTCGTCAAAACCAGCGACCGGGCGTATGACGTTATTATAGTAGACAGTTCAGATCCCATCGGTCCGTCGGAGAAATTGTTCAGTGTGGATTTTTATCTGGACCTGGATCGGATACTAAAAAGCGACGGCATGGTGGTGGTTCAATCGGAATCACCGGTGTTTTATGCCCACCATTTTGCAGCCTGCCATTCTAATCTGCTGCAGGTATATCCCAATGTAGCCGTTTACCTGGCCCCAGTCGCTACTTATGTCAGCGGTCCCTGGGCTTTCACCATCGGCAGCAAACAACATGAACCCACCATTATTAACAACCAACAGCCTGTATTATCAGATTTGAAGTATTATACTGCCGATTTACACAAAGCTGTATTCTGCCTGCCCCGGTATGTTCAGGATCTGATTCCCAAACCTGAATAAACTAATAATCTCAAAATTATGTTAAACAAACTCCCATAGGAAGTGGACTTGAAAATAATAAGGCCCGGAGATACGCAAGATCTCCGGGCCGTTCTGCTTAAAGACTATTTAATTTCGGCGTGGTATTCCTGCAGTGACTTAAGATTGGATTCGGCCGTGCCGTTTTCTTTGAAGGCGGCGATACCTTTGGCACTGGCCAGGGCCGCAGCCATGGTGGTGATATAGGTAACCTTGTTCTTGATGGCAGTCTTGCGGATATAAGAATCATCGTGCTTGCTTCTCTTGCCGGAAGGGGTATTGATAACCAGCTGCAGCTCTTTGTTGGTGATGGCATCCACGATATTGGGACGGCCCTCAAAAAGTTTGTTGATCTCAACCGATTTCACACCATTCTCCTGCAAGTACTGGTTAGTGCCGGCCGTGGCCCGGATTTTAAAACCGATTCTTTCAAATTCCCGGGCGGTTTCCAGGGCTTCCGGTTTGTCCTCGTCAGTTACACTGATAAGAACAGTACCCGAGGTCGGCAGGGAAGACTGGGTGGCTTCCTGGGATTTGAAATAGGCCAGACCGAACGAGTCGGCGATACCCAGTACCTCACCGGTAGAGCGCATCTCCGGTCCCAGGACCGGGTCAACCTCCTGGAACATGTTAAACGGGAATACCGCTTCTTTTACCCCAAAGTGAGGTATGTGCTTGTGAACCAGCTTCCGCATGTCATATTCCTCGCCATTATACTGAGCCATCATAATTTCGGTAGCAACGCGGGCCATCTGGATATTACATACTTTGGATACCAGGGGGACGGTCCGCGAAGCACGCGGATTGGCCTCCAGGACATAAACCTTGTCGTCCGCAATGGCGTACTGCATGTTCATCAAACCAACCACGTTAAGCTCCCGGGCTATTTTGCGGGTATATTCCTCGATGGTGGCAATGTGTTTAGCCGGGATGGTGATGGGGGGAATTACACAAGCCGAGTCGCCGGAATGGATGCCCGCCAATTCAATGTGTTCCATAACCGTGGGTACAAAGGCATCCTGACCGTTGGCGATGGCATCTGCTTCAGCCTCGGTAGCATGCATGAGGAATTTATCGATCAGGATTGGTCTTTCCGGGGTTACCCCAACCGCTGCAGCTACATATTGACGCAGCATTTCTTCGTCCAGCACAACTTCCATACCGCGTCCACCCAGCACATAGGAGGGCCTTACCATCAGGGGATAACCAATGCGGTCGGCTATCTCCAGGGCTTCTTCTATATTGACTGCCATACCGGACTCGGGCATCGGGATATCAAGCTTCTCCATAATCTGGCGGAACCGGTCCCGGTCTTCGGCCAGGTCGATGGTCTCCGGGGTGGTGCCCAGGATTTTTACTCCGGCTTTCATCAGTTCGTCGGCAATGTTCAAGGGCGTCTGGCCCCCGAACTGAACAATTACCCCCAGGGGTTTTTCCTTTTCATAAATGCTTAAAACATCCTCTACCGTTAGCGGCTCAAAGTACAATTTGTCAGAGGTGTCATAGTCAGTGGATACGGTCTCCGGGTTGCAGTTGACGATAACCGTTTCATAACCGAGGTCGCGCAGGGCGAAAGCGGTATGCACACAGCAGTAGTCAAACTCGATACCCTGGCCGATCCGGTTGGGGCCTCCACCCAGTATCATGACCTTGGGATGATCGCTCCGGCCGGTCTGGTCAGGCTGATTATAGGTGGAGAAGTAGTAAGCGGCATCCACCACGCCGCTGACCGGTACCGCTTCCCAGCCTTCGACTACTCCAAGTGCCGTGCGGTGCTGGCGAATCTCGGTTTCACTTATATCCAGCAGCATAGCCAGGTAACCGTCGGCAAAACCGTCTTTCTTGGCCTGGATCAGCAGTTCATCCGGCAGCTGTTGACCTTTGTATTTTAGGATCTCTTCTTCCAACTGGACCATCTCTTGCATCTGTTGGATGAACCAATGTTTGATCCGAGTCAGCTGGAACAGGCGCTCTATGGGGGCTCCTTTGCGCAGGGCCTCATACATCAGGAACTGGCGCTCGCTGGAGGGCTCGGCCAACAGGGCCAGCAGTTCATCGAGGGAGCGCTGGTTGAAATCCTTGGCAAATCCCAATCCCAGCCGTCCAATCTCCAGTGAACGGATGGATTTCTGGAATGCCTCTTTATAATTCTTGCCGATGCTCATTACCTCACCGACCGCCCGCATCTGGGTACCCAGCTTATCGATGGAGCCCGGGAATTTTTCGAAAGCCCAGCGGGCAAATTTTATAACCACGTAATCCCCGGAAGGGGTGTATTTATCCAGGGTACCATCCCGCCAGTAAGGAATTTCGTCCAGGGTCAGGCCGGCGGCCAGCATGGTGGAAACCATGGCGATAGGGAAGCCGGTAGCCTTGGAAGCCAGGGCCGAGGAACGGGAGGTACGGGGATTGATTTCAATAATGACTACTCTTCCTGTCTTAGGGTCGTGAGCAAATTGAATGTTGGTGCCGCCTACCACCTCAATGGCATCGACCACATCATAAGAATATCTCTGCAGCCGCTGCTGCAGTTCAGGGCTGATAGTCAGCATGGGGGCCGAGCAGAATGAATCACCGGTATGCACTCCCATGGGATCAATGTTCTCAATAAAACATACAGTTATTTTCTGATTTTTGGCGTCGCGGACAACTTCCAGTTCAAGTTCTTCCCAACCCAGGACGGATTCTTCCACCAGGATCTGTCCTACCAGACTGGCTGATATACCACGGGAGGCAATTACCTTGAGCTCATCCACATTATAGACCAGGCCGCCGCCAGTTCCGCCCATGGTATATGCCGGACGAATTACTACCGGGTATCCTAATTGCTGGGCAATAGACTCGGCTTCCTCCACCGAATAGGCGGGCCGGCTTTGCGGCATCTCGATCCCCAGTTTGTTCATGGTCTCCTTGAACGCGATACGATCCTCTCCACGTTCGATGGCGTCCACCTGAACACCTATAACCTGAACCCCGTATTGAGTCAATACTCCGGATTTGTATAATTCTGAACTCAAATTTAAGCCCGACTGGCCTCCCAGGTTAGGAAGTAAAGCGTCGGGCCTTTCCTTGGCTATTATATTGGTAAGACT
>JAXDBN010000027.1:0-3042 GCA_034678805.1 Syntrophomonadaceae bacterium | reverse complement strand
AATATCCGCAAATGCGGGATTTGGCTTCATACATATTACGGGACTAACCAGTACGACCAGGCTAGGATCAAGAATACAATAAATGATTAAGGTCGAGCGCTTAAACTCGTGGTTTTGCGCTGTTTGGTCGTTGTTTGGCATATGGATATGATGTGTGGGGGAACAGCTGTGAATTTGGACGAGAAGTTCCGCAAAAAACAATATGACCTTATCTGGCAGGAGTATTGTGGATTTATCGATCTTTCTATGCCCCAGTATATGGAGATTCAGAACCGGTTGATGATTGAACAACTGGAATTATACGCCCAATGCGAACTAGGCAAGCATATCATGAAGGGCAAGAGACCATCTACGGTAGAAGAATTTCGCAAAATCGTCCCGTTAACTAAATACGAGGACTATGCGGTCTTTTTATTGAACAAGACCGATTCCGCCCTTCCTGCCAAACCTCTGGTATGGATCGAGACCACTTGGGAAGGGGCCAAGAATCCTATCAAAACAGCTCCATATACTGAAGGAATGCTCAAGAATTACACAAACGCCATTATGGCTATCATAATTCTCGCTACCAGCCACAGCCGGGGCGATTTCAGTCTGCGGGGCGGCGAGAATTTTCTGTATGGTATGGCCCCAATGCCTTTCCTGACTGGATTGATTCCTCATTTGGTAGCCAACACCTTTACGGTAAACTTTATGCCGCCCACCAGTGAAGCTGAATCGATGGGATTTCGGGAACGTTCCAGAGCTGGATTTCAGATGGGGTTGCAGCGGGGCGTGGACCTGTTCTTTGGATTGAGCAGCATTGTGGCCAGAATGGGCGAATCATTTGTATCGGGAAGCAGCGGGGGAATAAATGTATTAAAAAACTCACCTAAAATGAATGGGCGACTGTTCAAAGCCTGGCTCAACAGCAAACAGGAGAGGGTCCCTATAAGACCCAAGGATGTTTGGACTTTGAAGGGGTTGGCTTGTACCGGGACTGACAGCGCCAGTCTGAAACCCAAAATCGAAGAATACTGGGGAGTAAGGCCGCTCGAATTGTTTGGAGGCACAGAATGCGGCTGTATCGCCACAGAAACCTGGAAAAAGGATGGCCTGATATTTTATCCTGACATTGATTTCTATGAATTTATTCCCAAGGTTGAGATAGATAAAAACCTCGATGATCCGAAATACCAGCCGAATACATATTTGATGGATGAATTGCTGCCCGGTAACCAGTACGAATTGGTGGTATCCAATTTTAAGGGAGGGGCCTTCGCCCGCTACCGTACCGGGGATATGTTCAAGTGTATATCCTTAAACAACAAAGAAGAAGGCATCAGATTGCCGCATTTTGCCTATATTGACAGGTTTCCGACCATAATCGATATCGCTGGATTTACCCGTATAACACAGGATACCATCGATCAGGCCATCCGGATATCCAAACTCGACATTGATGATTGGTTTGCGGTTAAGGATGTTACTGAAGAAAATAAAACCTTTCTGCATTTATATGTTGAGATAGGTTTGGAGGGAATGAGGACCGGTGTCAACCCGGATATAATCCGTGAACATTTGTCCATATATTTCCGACACATTGATTCCGATTTCAAGGACCTGAAATCATTATTAGGTATTGATCCTCTTAAAGTAACAATGATTCCCCGTGGTTCCATTGGGCAATTCCTGGAAACATTCGGCCGCGACATACGGCGTATGAATCCCTCCCATTATGACTTGGTAGAGATATTGAAGATAGCCGGCGACAGCGCCAGAAGAGAGGTGTCCTGATGCTGCCTTCCCAAGTTTTCTTTTGGGGTGTGCCGGTGGTAGCATTGGCCTCTTATTGCCTCTTATTACTGGTCCTTAGCCTAACTCAAAAGGATAAACAGATTAAAATCTTCATGTTGGTGCTGGTTGCTATGATTGTATGGACCGCAGCTGCATTATTGATGAAATTGGAGATCGAGCCCGGTGTACTTTTTTGGAATAGGATTATGGTTGCGGGTACACTGGCCACTCCTTTCTTAATATACTTTTTTGTGGCTGTCTTTACAGGTACCATTAAAAAACCATATATAATGGTTCTCGGAACTCTATCCGCATGCTCGATCATACTTAATTTTATGGGATATCTGGTGACTAGTGCCCGTGTTATCACAAACGAAATAATGATTAATGGCCGTCTTTTTGAGGAAGTGAATTTTACTTATACTGTTGGCAGGGCAATTTATCCCGTTTATGCATTATCATTTGCGATTATCATCGCAATAATCTTCTTGGCCAATCGAGGCAGACAGTCAGGTAGGGTCTCCTATAGCCAGATTAAGCTCATAGCTTTGGGTTCCTTAATTATGTTTGTGGGCTCTTTGATGAATCTGGTACCGGCAATAGGTAGGTACCCAATAGACATTCTGGCTACTTTTATAAACGCCATCCTGATTACAGTAGCCATCTATAAGTACAAGATGCTGGAACTCAAGTTTGTAGTAACCAAGGGATTGGCCTATTCGACCTTCGTCATAATCCTGACCTTGTTTTACATTTATCTGGTGGTTGTGATTCACGAGAATTTCGATGCCCAGAATCAAAGGTTGGTGCCTTATATTACTGCCTTGGCCGCACTGGCCATAGCCTTTCTGTTCCAACCGTTGTATAAACAGATTGGCAGAATGGTGGACAAGCTGTTCTACCGGGCTGAATACGTGCGCCGCCAAGCACTGCGTAGTTTCAGCCAGGTCATCTCCAATAATCTTGATCTTCACAGCATAGCCAATCAGTTGATCGAATCCGTGCAGCGAGCCATTAGGGCTAATAGCGTTATGATGTTGATGAAGGATGAGGAGCGCGGGACATATCAGATATTCCACAATACATCCCAAATATTCCGGCCAGACCTGTCCATACCCAACGATAATCCGATTGTTCTATGGTTTGAATCAGACCACCCCAGTCTGTCCCGGCAGGAGATGAATTCGCTTCCCTTCTTTAAATCAATGTGGGAAAAAGAAAAAAAGACCCTTGACGAACTGGGCATCGAAGTCATCATCCCCATCA
>JAXDBN010000026.1:0-8346 GCA_034678805.1 Syntrophomonadaceae bacterium | reverse complement strand
CCCTCCTGCGCCTCAGGGGATGTAATGAATTTCATAGCTGGATTATCTTTAAAGCTTTTTCGGGCCATTGATCTGACTCCTCTCTAAAAATTCATCAACAAAATCCCTATAATCTTGAGCGACCTTGCTCTTAGGTGCATAACCAAAGAGATCTCGCCTCGAGGCCTGGGCTTCTTTCACTGCGATGCCCTCGCGAATGGCGGTTTTATAAAGGAAAGTATGCAATTGCCCGGCTGTGTCCTCAATCATTTCGGTTAAATCCCGGGTCAAGACGCTCCTTGGATTATGCCGGGTCAGCAATATCCCCTTCACTATCAGTTGAGGATTGGTATATCGGTGGATTGCTTGAATGGTATCAAAAAGCTGCCATATACCTTGGAGGCTGTACACATCAGCCTGGGCCGTTATCACCACACTATCACTGGCGGTAAGGGAATTGATGGTTAGGATACCGAGACTAGGCGGTGTGTCGATGATTATGTAATCGAAGTCATTTCTGATTGATTTTAAGGCCTCTTTCAACCTGTACTCTTTACCTATAGAGGTTAGCTCCAGATCCAAACCGCTTAGAGCCGCGGCGGCGGGAATTATTTTCCGTACTAGGGACCCATTTTTCTTCGAGGAGTTTTTTTCGGATAGTATAAATTCAGGGGTGGGATTGCAAAATATTGCGCCGGCGGCGGAACTCTTCCCGATTAATATATCGTAGGAAGTAGTCCCACCTTTTTCAGCTTGCATGGTGAAGGTCAAATTAGCCTGGGGGTCCATATCCACCATTAGTACGCGATAACCTCTGAGGGATAAGGCAGCTCCCAGGGCATTTACTGTAGTGGTCTTACCAGTCCCGCCTTTTTGGGTAGCTATAGTGATAATCTCGCTCATGGCTCACACCCTTCAAGCTTATGATAGTTACTCCTATTTTTTTCTCGGCTGTCCGATCCATTGTTACCATTATATTGCTTTTTCGACTTGAAAACAGTAATTTCTTTATATGACCAATGGGGACAGATTAAAAATATTTAAGAATATTTTGGAAAAATGCTTGACATAATCTGGATGGAACATTATTATATATTGTAACTCTTGAAAAAGGCAAACTCGTCGAAAGGCGAGGACGCAAAGCCATGGGTCTAAGACCGGAAGGTTATGACTGCCAGGTTGCCGGGACTGTATAGGTGAGATATCAGCCTGTAGTGCAACTTGTGCACTGCAGGTTTTTTTCTGTACCTTTTTCAGGGTTGACATATACTTCGAAAATTCGGGTTTCCAACTATGAAAAGGGGTGAAGTTATGGGTATTCAGCTGTTCGGGAACAATCCCAAGGAAGCTGCTGTGGAAATGACTACAAATGATACGGAAAATAATTTAACGGTGGAGACCTTGCAAGCAGACATTATCCAGGCACGTAAAAAACTTCAGGTGTCTGAAGCCCGGATGATAGAACTGCAAAAAAAGTTGGATGATTATATCGGTAAGGAACGCCAGATTGCCGAAGTAATGATCGCTGCTCAAATAAGTGCTCAGAAGACTGAGGCCCAGGCCCGGGCGCGAGCAGAGATACTGATGCAGGAAACCGAAGCGGAATTAAGGTTAAAACACCAGGAGCTGGAACTCCTGCAAATGAAGGCCCAGTCGTTCAAAGACGAGGTCCTGGACCGCTTGGATCAATATAAATCTTCGTTGGAAAAAATTATGGACACGGGTGAGGAAACCTCTTTTACAGTAATAAACACGGAAAAAAGAAATCAAAAAATGACTGGCTAAATTGTCAAATAAGGTAAAGAGGGGTATATGACATGGGAACCAGCTATGCTATCAGCAAAGCCTCCGAAACAGAGGCATTATTGAGCACGATGTCCTCCGAATTGCAGGATATACTGGCTGAGATTGATATAGTAACCAAAAAGTCAGCTGATTTACAGCAACAAATCTTATCCTTTGAAAATCGGCAGGAATATGTAACCGCAGCTCTGGAGGAGAGCCGGATAATAGCCGGTGATATCAATAACCAGGCTGACCAGCGGGTAAATTCGGTACTATCCTACGCCGAAAGCATCACGTCCCCTCAACAGCAGGAAATAGCTGGACTGGATCTGGAGATAGCAGCTATTAACCAAGAGTTGGGGTCCAGAAACACTGTTGAACCAGCCCTGCCCCCTGATTTGGTTGCACCAGCTTTAAATTATGATTATTCCACACCGGCTAATATAATCGACTTGGCTGATTACATGAATTTCCCATCCCCATCAGGATCACCTGACCAGGAACAAATCTTTGACGAAGATAGGATAGAAGCCAAGACAACAGTGGAACTGGTTACTGAGTCACAGCCACAAACTGAGTTTACTATCGTGGACATCCTGGAAATCAAAAAGGATCATGACGATATCAATGAGGAACCGGTTATGGTCATGGAGACAGGGATAGAAGAACCGGAAGATGTTTATTTGGACCAAGACCTGCAGCCGAATAATGAAGAGGTTTCGACCTCGGATAATTCTCTGCCCTTGGCAGAAACGGAAATCCCTGGCGATAATCATACCAGCGTCACAGAGGGAATGCTGACTAAAATTGAAGACATCAATATTATGAATTTGGATGCCAATGTAAATGCCTGGCATACACATTCAACCGAAGCCTGGGAGCAGGAACAACATAATCATAACTGGAATATAAAAATACAAGTTGAGGTTCCTGAAGATGAGCAGACCATCATTTATGGACAGGTTTTATCAGCGGTAATATCAACGCTCTCGCGCTATGATGATGTACTACTAAACGAAGTCTTCCCCTTCAACCTCATCGATCCAACCGATGAGAACGTGGCCGGACATTTCTTTAATTGCCTGGAAGATACGGTGATGATGAAAGGCCTCCGTTTGATAGAAATAAGCCTGTGGGAAAACGAGACCCTCTTTATGCAAGTTACCGAACGGCATACTGAACTGGAAGAGCTGCTCAAGGGTGACGACATAATAGAACGCATGCGGGCAAATCTGCTGGCCAAATCACAGGTCGGGGAGATTCCCGCGGATAATGGCGGCAAGAAACGACGCGGCTTGTTTGGTTGGCGTTAAATCAGGTCAATATTGCCAGCAGGAATTATACGCCCTAATTCTAAAGGAGATAAATTATATGGGTCTGGAAGTCTTTTTCGAGTATCAACACCACCAGAACTATAATGAAGGTTCCATACCAGTTCATAGACATCGCTGGCACATCAGTGTTGAGGTTGAAGAGGCGGTCAACAGTCTTCAGCTTGGAAGTAGTTTGCTGGTCTCCATCAATCGTGCCTTAGAACCTTATAGCCATATAATTCTAAACGATATTTTCCCTTTTAACATAATTAAGCCCACCCACGATAACATAGCCAGGTACCTCTTCAATATCTTAGATGACACCCTCATTACTATGCAGGGCCGTCTGAAGAATATCAGTATTTCCGAGGATTTGGATTTAATTAAATATATCGATCATCGCCAGCCGGATTTCGATCAGCTGCGACCAGCCGAATCTATACATATGGCAGATAAACAAACCAATCCCAAAGCAACCATGGCGGAATCCGGGTCGGTCTCCAAGCCAAAGCTGGCCAATTTGTTGGTTGGCATAACCAATATCAGGTGATTGGATCACAACCGATTAAAGTGTTCAATGTCTTTTCAATGAATTCGAGATCCGTTTCCTTCGACAAGCCAGTACTTGAAGAACCCGCAGTCACCCCCTTGGCTGTGGGTTTTTCCCTGCATCAAGCAATCTGCATAAAATAGGCTAGATCGTTAAGATATTTGTATCCAGTTATTTTCCACTTCCTAAGGTAATGAAAAGGCCTGTCTGGAAGTTCCAGACCAGGCCTTTCGCTTAGCTATAATATCTTTACTATTTTATTCCTTGCCATTCCAGCAATAGGTGCAAATTTTCTCTTTGTCTATTCCTATTGCATCCAGCATGTCGTTAAGGTTCTGGTATTTCAATCCGGAGAAGTTCAATAACTTTTTGATGCAGTCTACGAGACAGCTATATTTCTCATTGGCTGGATCACAATACTCTGACAGGGATTCAGGTTCCTTCCCCTCCAGTTCAATAATAGCCCGTCTGGCAATAAGGTCCAAGTCTGACCGGGAAGTCGAGAAGTTAAGATATTTACATCCAAAAACCAAGGGCGGACAAGCCGATCGGATGTGCACCTCGCGGGCCTTACATCTATATAACAGATCTACCGTTTCCCGCAGTTGGGTGCCGCGTACAATCGAATCATCGCAGAAAAGCAAACGCTTATCAGCAACCAGTTCCGGAACCGGCATTAGTTTCATTTTGGCCACTAGATTTCTGATATTCTGGTCCTGGGGCATAAAACTCCTGGCCCAGGTGGGCGTATATTTGATAAATGGGCGCCCATACGGTACTTTAGATTGGTTGGAATAACCAATCGCATGTCCCACCCCGGAATCCGGTATTCCCGCCACCAGATCTACTTCCACATCGTCATTATTGGCTATGGCGGCACCGTTGCGGTAACGCATAAGTTCTACATTCATTCCCTCATAAGTTGAAGAAGGATACCCGTAGTAGACCCAAAGGAACGCGCAAATTCTCATTTTATCCCTGGGGGGGGCAATTTTTTCTAGTCCATCCGGGCTTAATAATACTATTTCACCGGGACCGAGTTCATATTTGAAGGTATAGCCCAGATTGGTAAACGTGCAGGACTCAAACGTAACGGATAAAGCCCCCTGCTTCTCACCTATAACCAAAGGAGTCCGGCCCAGTCTATCACGGGAAGCATAGATTCCCTGCGGAGTTAATAACAGAATGGAGCAGGAGCCCTCAATTAGATCCTGGGCTCTCAATAGACCGTCCTTGATGGATTTCTCCTGGTCTATTATCAGTGAAACAAGTTCAGTTGGATTTATATCGCCTCTGCTGGTTTCAAGAAAATGCATGTTGCGTTTGCTGAAGGCCAGTTCGGTTAGCTCCTTGATATTGTTTATTCTTCCCACTGTACTGATAGCGTATTGGCCCAGGTGGGAGCGTATGGTTAAGGGCTGCGGTTCAATATCACTGATACAGCCAATACCCATATCGCCGCTCAATTTAGACAATTCGGACTCAAACTTGGCCCGGAACTGAGTATTCTCGATGTTGTGGATACAACTGTTGAAGCCGTTCCCGCTCCAGACTGCTATCCCTCCCCGGCTGGTTCCAAGGTGGGAATGGTAATCAGTCCCGAAATAAACATCATTCACGCAATCATTCTTGGATACAACTCCGAAGAATCCACTCAAAGTACTTTCTCCCCTTACTAAGATTTTTTGCTGACTTTTGCTGCAATTATTCTAATCATACAATAATGCTGAATCATTTTGTTGTATTCATAAAACAATTGTAATGGATACTTGATACCTTTTCTTTCTTTCAGCCGATGTTTATGGAAATCAATACAACAATCAGTAAAAAACCTAATCGTTTACCCACTCAACGTTTAGACTCTACCCAAACCTGCATCAAAAAAGAAGACCCCGATGTAATTATCAGCAATCCTCTTTCTCGCCCTGAGTTCATAAGTTTTTGAGGTTAATTTCCGGAATAGCCACAGGCTTTCTGCTCCAGTTGCCAGTTTCTGCAAACATCCACCCACTTTATACTGGCTGAGTATTGTTCGAGCTCGCTCAAATTGAGCTGGATAGCCGAATTGTCACTTCCACAAGCAGGATACACGGTCTCAAATCTTTGCAGCGATATATCAAGATAAACCGGTAAAACATATTTCAAGCCGAATGGGCAAACGCCGCCAACAGCGTGTCCCGTATATTCAAAGACCTCGTCCGGTTTGAGCATCTTAGCCTTTAATCCAAATTCAGCCTTAAATTTGGCACTGTCGATTTTAGCATCGCCGGCTGTAACTATCAACAAAGCAGTTTCCTTGTCTTTTAAGGAGATGGTTTTAGCTATTCTGGCTGGTTCGATAGCCAAAGCTCTGGAGGCCAATTCCACCGTAGCACTGGAGATATCGAATTCCAAGATGTCTCCATCCTTCCCCCATTTCTGTAAATACTCACGAACCTTATCAATTGCCACTATCCAAACCTCCAGTTATCATGAAAAATAGACCACTATCGCTGAAAATCATTATACACCAACGAATCATTACTCCCTAAATAATAACAGAATTTATATGGCTTTCCAGGCATGCAACGATATCCTGATGTTCAAACATTCCGTCTTCGGTTATTATAGCGGTCCCAAGTCTATATTGCTTCACAATAAACCTGTCATTTTACCAAGGACCCTGATAAGCCTATTCAAGTTGGATGGTTTGATCCTGATCGCATGTTCCGGACAGATCGATAAACAATAGTAACAACTGATGCAAACCTCCGGATTCAGATATACCCGCTTATGGTCTGCCTTTATGGCTCCTGCCGGGCACGCCTCCCAGCACTGGTTACACCGCGTACACTTGGCTTGTGCTACAGCCATGTCAACATAGGTATGCTTGACGAATATGCCATTCTTGTTTAGGGACCTATCCAGGTTTCCTTTTATGAGCCGGCGGAATTCTCTGGTGTGAATCTTTCCCCAAAGCTGTATCCTGTCATAGTCTTCTATCATTCCCTTTTGCCTGGCTCGTATCAATATCGGCAAGTCGTCTATTTTATAGCCTATTAGCCCGGCAGCAACAAAATCCAAGGCTGCAGCATTGGTGGATGCCAATATGGTTGAAGTTGGGACAGGGCGTCCTATGGCCGTGGGGCCTCCGTCCAGACTAACCACGGCATCCATGATCGACAGGGCGGGTTTAACAATTTTATGAATGGCAATCATTTTGTCAGCCAACTCAGATTCGTCACGGCTCCAGCGGTGCATTTTCTGCTTATAACCCCCGGGCAGGCAGCCAAACATGTTTTTAACAGCTCCTGAGAGTCGTAACGTCCCATGGGTTTTCAGCTTGCAAACGTTTATCACCATATCACACTTGAGCAGAATTTCCGGAATATATAGCGCTTTCAAGCCGCCTAGATCTGTTTCAACTTTAACTGAAGGAGTCTCTTCAAAAGGCAGCAGGGTTGCCCCGTATTTGCGAGCAACCGCTTCGATCCCCGATGTCCTGAACGCCTCCCGGGTAAGACCTGTTTGATAAAAAGCAATCGATTCGCCGATCAGGATCTGGCAATTACGTTCTTTCAGTATTTGGCACAAAGCCTCTACAATGGAAAAATGGGTGATGGTATGCTGATCCGGCCGGTTCTGGGCCATTATGTTGGGTTTGAGCAAGACGGTCTGGTTGGGAGGGAATATGAAACCAATCCTATCGATAGCTTCTTTTACAGCCGGATGAACCTCTTGTATCTGATAAGAGCGGCATTCTACCGCCGAAACTTGTTCCATCCCTCATCCCCCCTGCCGCCTGGCAAGACACACATTTGCAGAGACATAGGCATTAAAAACGTACTGCAGTTATTAGCCCGGCATTCACAATACCTTGGATTATTACCGATTTTTTTCCGGTCTTTTTTAGTTTATCATCCCTTGACTGACAATGAAACCTGTCGAACAACCGGCCGGAATAGCAATAAAAAAGGGAGGCCACGCTGGCGCCCCTCCCCTTATACCTGAATATTTGCATAAGTAATGAGTAAATCGTTGTAAATTTCCTTGCATTATTTAATACACCCCATATAGATTACTCATCTTTGATATTGACTTGCTGATTCTATGTATCGCTGTCCAGAATCTGATAAATCTCAAACTTGAGATGATTCTCGTTTTGGGAGGCAATGATTTGGATGGGATTATCGCCAGTATTGCGGAACTGGTAATCCCAGCCTGCACTGCGTGCAACCGCCGTATCCTCACCCAACCCGGCATAAGTTACAGGTTTGGAATGGTGATGCCTTTCGACCACTCTAAGCTTGGCATTTTGTACGGCAAAATTCAAAGCAGTAGCGGTTCTGCATATTCCGCCGCCGATATCGGGCATCCATTCTAATCCAGCCTCGGTAGTGTATAAGGTCATGCCCTCCACATAATTGTTGGCAATCGATGGAACAACATATTTATAAAAAGAAAAAGTCTCACCGGGTCTTAACACTGCACCATTGATTTGTTCAGCTGCCCGGGCAGCATTTTGCCCGTCACCATTAGCAATCGTATTAGTGACTTGGCCTTGCCCGATTAACATGGGGAAACGCATCTGGTAGAGTTCCGTTTCAACTGCAGAATACATATAACCGGTAAGTTTTTGGTCATACCACACCAGTGAAGGTGATCGGGTCCCGGTATTGGGCGACCAGTAATAGGGCAGTTCAGGGGGAACGAAATCGGGCTGGGTATCCGCGGTTATAA
>JAXDBN010000025.1:0-8401 GCA_034678805.1 Syntrophomonadaceae bacterium | reverse complement strand
GTCTCCGTTAGTGCTCATGATTGATGAGGCCCAGGAGTTATCGGCGTCAATACTCAAAGACTTGAAGATGATCATGAACCATGCCTACGATTCCTTGAATTGTTTTTCCCTGGTGCTCTGCGGGGAGCCGCATTTAAACCATACCCTGCAAAAGCCGGTGCACGAGGCCCTGCGCCAGCGCATAACTGTCCATTACAACTACGAAGGGCTGTCGGAGCAGGAAACTGCCGCCTACATTGCCCACAAGTTTGCCTTGGCCGGCGCGCCCGGGATCATTCTGGGGGAGGGCGTGCTTGCGGCTGTCCATGGCTACGCTTCGGGGAACCCGCGCACAATTGACAGCCTCATGGCGGAGGCGCTTACCTTGGGCGCGCAGCTTGGTCTGGCAACGCTTAACACGGATATAATTATGGCGGCCTCGAACAACCTGGCTCTTGTTTGATTAGAGAGGTTGGTAATATTTATGCTTACAGATTTGCTCAGTCGCGCTGGCTTGCGCAGCCGGCACCATGCTTTCAAAGCAGCACTATGGCTTTTGGGAAAAGTTTACGAAGCGGAGTCTCGGCAGGCGGGTCGTATCTCGGCCAAGCTTGATCAATTCAATTACGGCGAAGTCGCTGAATATGACCATCTGGTTTTTCAGGCTATGGAGGAAGAACTGGAGTTTTCTGAATATACCCTGGATTGCCTTATGGCCGTTTTAGATGAACTGGAAATGATCTATTAAATCTGCTTTTCCTGCTACGGAGGATAGGGGCTCTGCCGGGAAGCAACCACGGTCGCCGGGGCGTGGTTTTCAAAGTGAAGGGGGGGCGGTTGGCTTTTTGCCGCCGTCCTTTTTCGCTTCTGCAATCATTCCTCTTCACTTTGTAAGACAAAACGAAAAAATCCTGAGAGTTTGAGAGCAAAGCCCTCATTAATATTCAAAAATTTGACGCGGGCCTCAAGTGCGAATGTCAACTAAAAAGTGAACCACCCTGCTCATTAGAAACTGAGCCACTAGTGCTCATTTAAAAGTGAGCCACTGCTCACCATAGATTCCAGTTATGGTAATATGTCCCGCATCATTAATTGAGGAGTCAGACTACGGGAGGCGTCCTTTTACACAGATCATCTCATGGAGTTTTTGCACAACTGCTTCCACCAGTTCATGTTTGGGCCAGCCTGTAAATTTAGCCATCTGGTTTAATTGAGATAGCGACTCGGGAGAGATCCATGTTGTCCATCTTTTCTTGAGGTCATCAAGCCGGGGTTCCCTGGCATAGATATTATGTTTGGCAGACTGGGTGGTTTCCTTCGTACACTTTCGCCCCCTTACTTAACGTTTACGTAAACGTAGTCTCTATCGCCGAGACGGTGGCCCCTAAGTCAATATCATATCGAACCGACTGCTTGGAAGGGAAATAGTCAATCTGTGTTATCCTTCTTCTCATTCCCACCTCCTTCTTACTTCTTGTACTTCATTCCTTCATTCGCTGCTCTAACCGATAAGACGGGCCATTCATGTCCAGGATGTAAGCCCGGTGAGTTAGTCGATCAATGAGGGCAGCTGTTAACATAGAATCGGGGAAGATTTCCGTCCAACGCGAGAACTCTAAATTGGTGGTTATTATCACGCTCCCTCGTTCGTTTCGCTCCGACAGGACATGAAACAGGAGTTCCGCCTGATCACGGGTAAAGCTTAGGTACGAAAGCTCGTCCAGTATCAGCAGATCCAGCTTGGTCAGACTCTTTTCAAGCTTAAGCAGAGACCGGGCGTGTTGGGCTTCGGTTAGTTCAGCTACCAGATTGCCGGCATTGTAGAATCTGACTTTAAAGCCCAGGCCGCACATCCGGCGGCCAAGGCCTATTGCTAAATGGGTTTTCCCGTTGCCTGGGTTGCCTATCATTATGACGTTCTCCCGGCGTTTAACAAAATCGCCGGTGGCCAATTGCCAGATGACAGCTGCTTCTACTTTTTCAAAGCGGTTAAGCTCCAAAGTGTCAAGGGTCTTTTCCAAGGGGAACCAGGCCTGACGCACGTTTCTTCGCTGCCGATTTTCTTCTCTTTGATTGATTTCCCGTTTCAATACTTCACTCAAAAAAGCGGCATATCCCTGACCGTTTTCTTCGGCCTGGCGGACAAGATCATCGATATTAGCCAAGGTTGCGAGCTTTAACTGTTTCGCATAAAGCTTGATCACTTCCTGTTCCGGGTTCACATGTATGCGCCCCCTTTCAGGAGTTGATCATAGACACTAATATCGACTGGATTGACGGTTGGCCCGTTAACAGATAACTGGGGAGCTTTATCGCCTCGTTTTAGATTAAACTGGAGGACATCGATTGAGTAATGCTGTTTGGCTTGGGCATCCTGTGCGGCATTCAGTACCGCTTCCACTCCGTAATCAACCGTTAACCGCAGCAGCCTTACCATGGCCTTATCGGGGTTTGGCAGCCTGTTGGCATAGGCATATATTTGTTCCGGTATATTAGCCTCCTTGACCGGTCGGGCATGAAATACTGACCGGGGACGCTGTTCAATCAAAGGCAGGTAATGCTCTAATTGATAAATGCTCTTGTGCTTCAGATAGCAGCGGGGATGGGAGCCAATCTCTTCTCCCCGGTAGTAGATCTTAACCTCTAAACCACTGGCTTTTACTGTTACTTGCCTACCGGCCCATTTGACCGGAACAGAATAACAGTTGGTTTCAAAGCGGGCGGTGGAAAAGTAGTCTACTCTGACCTCCGCTGTTTTACTGGCATCGTAGGGTTTTAGTGGCAGTGCCAGTAGTGCGCTTTGCTCAAGCGCAAAGGCCGCTTTGACACTCATATCCCGTCCTCTGACATGGTGGTGTTCTATGTATCGTGCGCATCGCTGTTCCAGGAGTTGGTTGAGTTCCTCGAAACTAGCCACTTCGGGAAGGGGAACTAGAAAATTCCTTCTTGCATAGCCGACCAGGTTTTCAACCAATCCCTTTTCGTGGCCTTCGCCTGGATTGCAGAACAGTGGCCGGTAGGCGTAATGGGCTCTGAATGCGGCGAATTTGTCTTGCTCCCGGGCAGTTTTGCCCCAGCCTTCTTTAACCGCTGTTCTTAAGTTGTCATAGATCAGGTCACGGCTTACTCCCCCGAAGAATTCAAAGCCTTTGATATGCGCCTCCAAAAAGGACTCTTCCCGCTCAGTGGGGTATGCTATGACAAACGGAGCGATGCTATGGCATAGCCGCATACAAAAGATATGGGCTGGGGTTTTTACTCCGTTAAGGATGATTGTGGCCTGTCCCCAGTCAACTTGTGTGGCTTCGCCAGGGTCAAAGGACAGGGGGACAAAGGCCTTGGGCTGCTTCTCCCGGAGTTCCCGGACGGCGCGGCGAATAGTGGATGCGCCTCCGGTAAATACTTTCTCTTCGCATAAACGCTCATGGATTCTCCCGGCCGTATGTTTTTGCTTTGGATTTGGGCTTTGGGCATCCTCCCTTAAACATGATTTTATGAACTCTACTACCGCGGGTGTAACAACATTTGCTGCCCGGTCGACAGGTTTCCGCTCCCATGGTACATTCGCTCCCTGGCAGTAACGCCGCACCGTATTTCGTGAGATTCCTAGCTCTCTTGCTATCGCTCTTTGAGACATCCCTTCCTTTATGTACATTTCTCTGATATCCTGATATTGGTCCACTCTGATCACTCCTATTTCCCCCTAATTCATTAAGATCTCACAATCCTAATGATAGGGGATTTGGTTGGCAGAGTGGTCCGCTTTTTCGCTAGCGTTTTTCAATTCCCTGGTTCACTTTTAGTTTAGCGTTTATACCTCAAGTAACCTTTTTATGTGGCGATCTGCCGATTTTATTGTGCCGTTTCGATTATTGCGTGTCGGATGACCGACTATTTTACCGCTTTTTATTTTTCGCTTGCGCCTATTTTAATGCGTCGCGGGACAGTAATCTTTCCATTTCAAAATGTTTTTCCTGGGAATCCCAAAAGATTCCCGAGAATCAACCGATAATTTTATGATACCGTCCCCGCCGATAATAATGCGTTCATTGCCAAACCTGGAACCAATGTGCATATCCATCTGAATGCTTCTGAGAAAACTTGTAGAAGTCAGCGAAACAATCAGATGAGTTTCCTTATCAATAACCTTAACCTGATTCAACGAAGCGGTATCACCGGTATTTAATGTAAAACTCGCCTGCTCCGCATATTCCTCTATCCCAAAGCCGACCAACGTATCATCAAATTCATTAGTAACCATAACCCAATAACGTTGTGGATTTATAATTCGATTATCAATGCTAAGATGAAAATCCAAGCTTTGTTCTTCTTTATCGGTTTTAAAGTTAACCCCTAAAATCTGTGAAGGAAATTGGAATATCATATTTCCTATGCGATCACTGAGAACCAGCAAATCGATCGGTAAAATCCCCTTAAGCTTTTTCGCCGCCAAATGAAGCTCTTTTTTGGATAAGAAATCGACCAACGGTTTTTGCATATCAAAAAGCTCCAGAATATAGCTGCCATTCTGGAAATTGTTTTTTATGCCTTTATTTAAAGGGATGATAGTGGTGCTATCGCAAGGAATGAATTGCTTGGAAATAGTCCTGAACTTGCCGACATTAAACAGACCGCAACCAATATCACAAGTAGCGGTCGCATCCACTAATTTTTCATAAATTTCTCCCGCCTTTTTCAGCTCAATTTGATATTGCATAACAGCAAGAGAAAAACGTCTGGAGAGCGGTATAAGTTTGTCCGATAAGTTTTTTGGTTTAGTATCCCGTAACTGCCTTTCTTCGAATACGAAAACCGTATAATAATTATACGTTTGTTCCATTTCTCTATCGAGAATGACAGCATGGGTAACTTCGCAGGAAGTATAAAAGCCCAAATTTCCTTGTTCAGTTAATAAATTGAATTCATCAATGAAATTGCTCACGAATATCCTTTCTCCTATTTGAATATGAATAAAACTTTGAACCAATCCGACCTATCCCCATACCGCTGGTTGGGTGTGTGTTTTTCTTTCCAAAGCCTATCACCCCAGCTTTATTAGCCCAACTCCACTTCTAAAACTCGCGGGAACCCCTTTCCTAAGGGGCCTCCTGAAAAATATTGCCTGTGGGGTGCCTGACACCAATTTATCTGACACCAATTTATCAACTTATTGAGATTAAAGTGGTAAGCGCCAAATTAAACCTTTCCAACTGTATTAATCATGATTGTACTACCATCCCCCCATGCTGGAGAAGAGAAAATAGGATCTCCCGGGTTGCTACATCATAACTATGTCAAACGCGCCAAGGCCTTCGACCCCGGGGAAGTCCTGTCGTCTAGCCTTATCCGGACGGGATTCCCACCCGCTATATGATGCAGCCTGGCTCGGTCGCACTGTCAGGCACCGCCATGTCCTGCAAACCTGCCCCCAGGATAAGTCCGGATCAAACCTTCCAGTTCCATCATGGAAAGAACCTGGATTAATTGGAGCTGGTCTATCTGGGTATCTGCACTTATTTTTTCGATAGTCTTAGGAGTAAAAGAGAGACTGAAGAGAATTTTTTTCTCCGTATTGCTTAGATGTCTATCAGGCTTACGGAGATCTTCACTGCTTTTGTCCACCCTCTTCAAATTAGACATATCTTCATTTTCAGCAGGAAGGCTATTGGCTGAAGTTATACTAACATGATCTAAATCAAAATTTGGCAACAATTGCGACGGATGCGAATAGATATGAGCACCTTGTAAAATCAGGCGATTTGCTCCCCTTCCGGTGACATTATTGATCTCATGGGGTAAAACGCGGACTTCTTTTCCCTGGGCTATGGCAAAACCTGCAGTAATCAATGCCCCGCCGTTTTCAGCCGCCTCAACCACAAATACTTTATGGCTCCAGCTGCTAATGAGCTCATTCCTCTCCGGGAAATATTCAGGACGGGGTCTGGTCCCTGGTGGGTACTCGGAAATAACAGCGCCGTTTTCGATGATACCGGCCAATAACCCATCATGTTCCTTGGGATAACAAATATCAACACCATTACCTAGAAAAGCAATGGTGTATCCTCCAGCTTTTAAACACGCAGTATGGGCATAGCCATCAATGCCCTTCGCCATCCCACTGATTACAGGAATATCATTTTGGGCCAGGAAATATGCTGCTTCCACGGCCGCCTGTTTCCCATAATCTGTACATCTGCGGGAACCCACAATCGCCACCCCTGTGCTATTTTCTCTAATGCTTCCTTTATAATATAAGAGAATTGGAGCTTCCGAAGATTTTTTGGCAAGGGCGGGATATAAGGGATCATGGTAGCTCAATAACTTTATATCCTGCCTCAAGGTCTCTTCTAAGAGGGTACGGGCCTGATCTAAAGAGCGATGCTGTCGTATGACTCTGGCTAATGTAGGACCTATTCCCTCCACCGACAACAGCTCTTCTTCACATGCTTCATAAACTGCTGGGGGGGTTTGGAAACGATCTAATAATCTTTTTTCCAAGACTGGCCCGATACCGCTAATTTGTTTTAACCAGATCCAATACTCCATGCTGCCTCCCTAAATGACCATCATACCCGCCTTCTCCTTCTCCAGATCACGGGCCATCAGGGCTAATGCCACATCCTTTTTGCGAATACTGGCTACATCATCCAAATCAGCAAACGTTCTTGCCACCTTCAGATATTTATAATACGTTCTGGCACTGTATTTGAATCGATCATGCGCGACCTGCAGCAAACGTTGGCCTTCTGCATCCAGCTCACAAAACTCCTTGATCAAGGCATGTCCCATCTGGGCATTGCAGTTAATTCCTTCAATCTTCTTAAACCTCTTCTTCTGAATGTTCCTGGCAAATTCAACCCGTTCCCGAAGCTCTTTAGAGCTCTTCCCAAAAGCGTACTCAGATAGATTTATAAAGTTGACCGGCTGAACATATTTTTGAATATCCATCCGATCCATTATGGGACCTGATAAACGTTGTCGGTATTTAATTACCTCGTAATCGCTGCACCGGCATTTGTCACTTCCATAATTACCACACGGACAGGGATTCATGGCTGCCACCAGCATGAAGCTGGCCGGATAAGTGTTGCTGTATCTCACCCTGGAAATCGTAACCTGTTGATCTTCCATAGGCTGCCTTAATGCATCCAAAGTTTTCTTGCTGAACTCGGCAATTTCATCCAGAAACAATACCCCGTTATGGGCCAGCGATATTTCCCCGGGAGTGGCATTGTTCCCTCCGCCAATTAGGGCATTGGTTGAAGCATTATGATGAGGCGCACGAAACGGACGTTCCTTGATTAAATGTCCCGTTCTTTTCAGCATTCCTGCTACGCTGTAAATTTTCGTTGTTTCCAGAGCCTCCTGCTCTGTCATGCTGGGAAGAATCGTGGGAATGCGTTTCGCAATCATGGATTTGCCACAGCCCGGGGCACCGATCATCAACAGATTATGTCCCCCTGCCGCCGCCACCACAATATATTCAAGCATGGCCTCTTGGCCTTGAACCTCATTAAAATCTGCCGGATAAGGATCTTCTGCCCGGGCATGAAAATTTATTTCCTGTTGAATGTTGTATTCTTTCTCCCCTTCCAGGAATTGAACTACTTCTCTTAAATAATCAAACCCAACCACATTCATCCCCTGCACCAGCGAAGCTTCATAAATGTTTTCCCGGGGTACAATAATATTTTTGATCCCGGCCTGCTTAGCCGCAATCACCATAGGAAGAACGCCGGTGCAGGAGCGCAGCCGCGCATTCAAGGATAATTCTCCAACGCATCCAAAATCCTGCCAGCGATTGACATGCAGCTGATCCGATTCCATTAAAAGCCCCAGGGCAATTGGCAAATCAAAATGAGAACCGCTTTTTTTCAAATCACTGGGCGCCAGGTTAATTACAACCTTCATTTCAGGAAAACGAAAATGTCCGTCCCGCAAAGCAGCCTCCACCCGTTCCCGGGCCTCTTTTACCGCCGTATCCCCCAACCCCACAATCGAAATCAACGGCTGTCCCTCAATGGTTTTTGTCTCTACATCAACCAGATAACCGTCTACCCCCCAGATGGCAAAGCTTTTTACAATCGAAGCCACAGAATGCCTCCCCAAGCGATATATTCGCTGTAGTTTACTGAATAATCTTATTTACCGCTTCACCCGATACTCCTATGTTCGCACCGATTTCCTTAAATGTGTAACCCTGTTCAGTCGCTATTATTACATAACGCACCTTGTACTCCTTTAAAGACCGCTGCCGTGATCCTGCCTTGATCCGCTCAAATTCCTCCGTAGTGGGTACCACTCGTCTTAAGATTCCATCCAGAGTGTTATCCTCATATTCCAGTTTCAGAACAGGTTCAGGTTCATCATCTTCCAATGCGCCGATGATATTCACCGCTTCATATTCATCATAAGCATTTTT
>JAXDBN010000024.1:0-7765 GCA_034678805.1 Syntrophomonadaceae bacterium | reverse complement strand
CCATGATGGTAACTCCAGCATCGGTATCACCTTCGGCGGCCAGAATAGTCTGGCGCAGGGGACAGCCTCCCAGTAGGGTACAACCCAGGCCGCATAACACCATACCCATGAAGTTCCATAATTCGTTAGTGTGGGCAATTGGCTGACCGGTTGTCCCAACATGAACTGCGCCAGTTAACAGGTTTACCAGGAGTGCCCCGATAAAGAAAGCGGCAATGCCACTGAATAGATAGGTATCCTTGACCAGGAAGAGATCGCGCCATCCGCCTACAAAACACATCCTGGTCCGCTGCGCCAGCACGCCTATAACCAGACCAGCCACTAGAGCAATGGCCAGAGGGGCATGGGAAGCACCGGGGCCGGTTTTACTATTAAAAATGAATTCGGGTAGATATATAGCCAAGCATAGAAGACCTATCATCAGCAAGGGGATTACATACCCTGCAAACCTTGAGGTTGACGTTGCTCGGCCCATATTGAACCCGCGTTTGAGAAACCATATACCTATAAGGGCACCAACTACAATGCCTCCTAAAGCATATAGGGCGTTTAAGTCGCCGCCGGCTAATCTGAGTACCGCACGTACCGGGCAGCCCAGGAAAACCAAGGCCCCGATCATCACGAACATACCAAGCAAAAATCGAACTAAAGGATTAGAACCCGAACGGGCTCGGAATTCTTTGAAAGTCAGAGCTGATAAAAAAGCTCCCAGACACATTCCCATAATTTCCGGGCGCAAATATTGTACCACAGCTGCGCGATGCAATCCAAGGGCGCCGGTTATGTCACGGTAAAAACAGGCTACACAAACCCCCATGTTGGCAGGATTGCCGAGGACAGTCATGTAAGCTGCTATAACACCGAAAATAAAACCTGCTCCTATCATAAAATACTTCTTGTTCTTCAACCTGATACCTCCTGTTGCTATTCTGTAGTTACCTTTTTGTTGCTTGATGTTATTTGAAAATAGAAATTATCATCTCCCTTACTGATTTTAATTTAGGTTTGGGATTGTGGAGACATGTGTTATATTCTACACATAAACTGCAAATCCTTTATATTATGTATGAAATATTGTTATAGTTGGCGGATTTTATAACCAATACTTATTAATGTGTAGAAATATGCGGGAAATTGAGAAGAAGATTCTTGTTTGTCATGCTGTGCAACAGAATAGGCCATACTAACAATGAGCGTATTTTGCCGGGGCGGAGGTCCTATTTGATAAATGATAAATAAATGCATATTAGGTGCAGCCGGCAACATGCTTTTTAACGAGTATGTATCAGCAAAAGGACATATGGTTGCATTGAGGATAGACCACTGGATTAAATATGAATTTCTCAGCAGCCAGTGGTTTGCCCTTATTGTTACTACAATATTGATCATATCTATATGGTGGTGGCTTCTCGATAAAAAACGATTAGTCGAATTGCTCCTGTTTGGGTTTTTCGTTGCCGCAACATCTTCCATCATGGATGGGGTAGGTACCGAGTTTAATGCCTGGGAGTATTCGGTGAAAATTCTGCCGACGGTTTTCCCCTTGTTAATGGTTGACTTGTCCATCCTTCCCCTGGTACTGATGTTGTTGTACCAGTATTTTGAAGAATGGAAGCATTTTATTATGGCCATGGTTATTGCTTCCGCAATATTTTCTTTTATAGTGGAGCCAATATTTCATTACGCCGGGATATATCAGATCTTTACATGGACGTATTATTACTCATTCCCGCTATATATTTTGATAGCGGCTTTTTATAAATGGCTCATGCAGGTGATCATCGACAGGCAGATGAGAGAAAGAAGTCTCCAATAAACATAACCTCGTCCTAAATATGATAGTCATTTTTTATCCAGTCATCAGATCAATTAATATTAGTTGTTTAACCGGATCGTCATACGGTTCATTATGATTTTCTGAATTCGCGGTAAAGCGTGGGGCATTAAGGATTATAAGAGCGGCACTGATAAAACAGAAGACCCCAACCATGTTAGACGGCTAGGGTCTTTCTAGTACAATCATAGAGGTTCACAGTGAAGGATTATTAATATTTCTTACATCCGCTGACTGTACCGGTAATAAAAATGTTGTTAATGCAGGCAAAATCGATATTATAGCAATCCTGCTCTACCAGCTGTACCTGATAAGTGCAGCAGCCGGGACAAGCTCCGCATTCGCACCAGGTGAAACCGAAGGATTCGGTTTCCTGCACCCTGAAGCCGCCATTAGCTTGATTCTCTGTAAAGCCATTAGTTTGATAGGGAATCTCGGCGGCCTTCTCAAATGTCCAGGTCCCCAAAGTTACCGGATGACCCCCATGACAGATTCTGTTCAGTTTGAAAACCAGGCGCAGGTGGTAACCCCCGGCAATGTACGCGCAGGTTTCAAAAGAGATAAGACTGGAGAAGTCTATTTTGACGGTTGGATTCTTAAGTTTACGGGTATCCAGTACGACCGAGGCAATTACCGGACTGTGGCGTTGATATCCACCGCCAGGTACTGAATTGGCCCCGCCAGATGCAACATTGTTGTCTCTGCAAAGCGGGCCGGGGCTCATTCCCATCCCGCATTTCACGATCGTCTCCATGTCACATTGAGGCTCGCAATCATACTTGCGGTCATCCATATCGCATGGGGGCTCGAAATCTGGTTTACGACAATCCATATCATGTTTCCCGTAGCGGTATTTACCCATGATTAATACACCTCCTTAACCAAATTTAAACTTAGCTTAAGAAAGAAGGTGACGTTTAGGAGAAAAGTTCCTGGTCAGCAATAGTCTAAATCGAAACCATCCTCGGCTGGCAAAACACTTATCGGGAAATAGCTAAGTTCTACATTACAATATTCAGGTGAGGATATTTTGGTTACATAGGAAGAATAAATGGTATTTAGAATATGATTACACTCTCAGACAGGAAATGGCATATCGCCGCCAAATTACATACGAATGATGACATTATAGGTGCTGCCTGAACCCGATGTATTCGAATCCGGCAGACCAAATTTGCAGAATCATTTGGCTGCAAATAATATAATTGGTTTTCAAGGTGCTATAATATTTGTACAGAGGTGGTTCGGAATCCCCGGGATTTATGAGTGTTGTCTTTAACCAGTACGGCATGGGAGGGAATAATTGTGGGGAATAAGTCGCGTAGCGTAAAGGGCCTGAGAACCGAGATCCTCAATATCGGTAAAGAGATCGATAAACGCATAAATAGGCTGGATAGGCTGCCTGATCAGATTGAACGCGATTATGAACATGTAAAAAACGTCCTGCTGAACGAGCAGGCGGCAGCCGAAATCAAATTTCGCAAGTCGTTGATAGCAACCGGCGGTGAAGCCTGGGATTATGCCTGGGACCATGTCTTTGCGGCCGTAAAAGCGTTAAATCCTCCCATCAACAATGACATCTACAATTATCAGCACCTGGAACCAGCCCTGCGAACCAAGCAGATCAAGCATAAAAAACGGGTCAATTTGGCGCAGATGTGGCCTGACCAGGCTTGGAACGAGGTATGGAATGTAGTCTGGAAGATCGTCGGGCGCATACATGACGATTACCTGCGCCATTTTACCAAGGAAATAGACAAAATCGGGACCGAAATGGAATCGTTATTGGAGCAGAAAAAGGCCCTGCAGGCGGAATTGGACCGCTTGTCCGGTTCAAGCTCGGGAGCCTACAATGTACTTAAGAAGTTGACTAACACGGTGGTCAAGCCCTCCGAAATAGAAGGGCAGAAATAAATGCAGTAACACAAAACAGCCTGCAATGCGTTCGCTGCACTGCAGGCTGATAACAACTGATCTATCGAGCTGTTTATCTTCCGGCAACCTGGCAATCATAACCTCATCGGTCTTAGATCCATGGCTTTGCGTCCCCGCCTTTCGGCGGGTTTGCCTTTTTCAAGAACGCTTGGGGTTTGGTCTTCTACCGTATCTTACTCCTCGTCAGCGGACTTGCCGTTCTTCTTAACTTTACCGTTGGGGAGCAATACCTGGTCATCATCATCGGTAGCAGTCTGGTTCTTCAGCTGCTGACCGGGGGCATTGGCCGAGTTGCCATGGGTGACAGCTGTCTCATCGGTGGCTTCTTCTTCAGAGTCGGTGCCGAACTTTTCTTCCATCCGGATGGCTTTGATGGCCTTCATAATTTCCTTGACCGGAGCCTCGGCATAGGTCATATCGCTATTATCCATTTCATCCTGGGCCAGATCCAGAACCTCATCATAATTATCTGCAGTCAGTTCTTCGTCCGGATTTTGAGCTTCCCACAGCTTCTGGATCAGATTCAGTTTACCAGGGGAGAGGTGAATGCCTTCTTCCTCTGAATATTCCCGGGCTGCATCACGGCGGGCCAAGCTTATGGCCGCCTGGCCAACTTCAGCTTCAACATCGTTTTCGTCCAGGGCTTCATCAGTGCCTTTCTTAGCTTTCTTGAGCAGTTTATCAGCATCTTCCTCATCATCGTTGACCGCGGTCAGCTGAACATCCGTGTCTTCCTCCAGGAATCCCAGGTCGACCGCAGTGTCTACTATCAGTTTGACGGCTTTATCCACCTTCATATTCTCGAGGTCGAGTCCTTCCAAGACCGCCTTACCATCATCATTATAGTCAATTACCTCCACTACGCGTCCCAGGGCATTTATACCCAGGTCCACGCTGGGGTTGATGTCTACGCCGAGATATGAAACCGGGGTGGCGTAAGCAAATCCGCCGCCAATCAACAGCAGTGCCATACAGGCAGCAATAGCATATTTCCTCATCTCATAAATCCTCCTTGTTATTGAATTCTGCCGCGGTGGCAGGCCTGGGGCGAGGGCAGTGCGGAGGCGTGCTTCCGTCTTGCTGACCAGGGCCTCATCAGCTTCAATTTGATTTAAGGCTTGCCTAAATTGATCCTTCATGCCTGTTTCCCTCCAATTTTTGTCTCATAAGTTCCCTGGCCCTATGTAACTGCGAATAGATGGTGTTTTCACTCCGCTGTAGAAGCTGTGCCATTTGCGGTACCGTGTACTCCTGGTAATAGTAAAGGTAAACAACATCCTTGTACTTCTGCGGGAGTGACAGTACCACCAGCAAGATCTCCCTTTCGCCCGCATCCTGCAAAGGCAGTTCTGCGTTTTCTACCAGGTCGATCCTCTTCCACCAGAAGCCCCTGGTGACATCCTTGCACTGGTTGATCGTCACCCGGATGAGCCAGGCTTTTTCATGGTCCTCATCCGCAAAGGAGATGCTCTTCTGGAGCAGTTTCAGGAAAACCTCCTGAAAGACATCATCCACTTCAGGCCGTCGGCCAAGGTAGATGAAACAGATTCGATATACCATATCAGAGTATTTCTGCAGTGCCGCGGCTATTCTGTCACTGTCTTCAATTGAAAACCCCATGTTTATCTCCTCTTATAACCAACACGATTTAAAATGCGTAATCCTTGCAAGCGATGGAAAATAATTTTCTGTGCTGACATTTTATTTAACCATACAAGTATTTTCGGCCGAATTAAGGGTCGCAGCTAAATTTCGACAAGTTTCATCAAAGGACTTCGTCGTTTACTGGCGAATTTATCCCCATTATATGATGGAAGAGGGGGGAAGGGAATGGACAAGTCAATAACCGGCGGGGAAGCGGCTGCTCTTATCAAGGCAAATGACCGGTTACAGCAGCAGGTTCTCTCTTCCATCCATGAAGCCATAGCTATCATTAACCATGACTACATTATTACTTACTGGAACGCTGTGGCTGAGAAGGTCTACGGCTGGTCTGCGGATGAGGCGACCGGGAAAAATGTGGTTAACTTGCTTCGCATCGAGGTTCCCGGCGAAGGGATTGACAACGTTTTCACCCGGGCCCTGAAGGAGATTAGCTACGGCGGCGATATGATTTTATACCACCAGGACGGCTGGCCGGTTCCCACTCATGTTCATGCCCAGGTAATAAGAGATGAACAGGGTGAGTTCCTGGGTATGGTGGCCACCTTCCGGGATATGTCCGGGAGCGTTGAATGCCAGCAGAAACTGGCTTTCCAGGCCCGGATTCTGGACAATGTTCACGATGCGGTGGCAGCGGTGGATGAAAACGACATCATTACCTATTGCAACAAGGCCTTCGAGGATATGTTTGGTGTACCGAGGGAGGAGATCCTGGGGCAAAGAAACACCAGCATTATTCAGCGATTCGCTGCTCCGGATGACCAGGCGCGGATTCTGCAGAGATTCAATGAAAGAGGTTTCAGGATATTAGGGGAAAATAATTTTACCGACATTGGCTGTATTACTCAGAATGGCGCAACCATCTATCTGGACATCAATACCACTATGCTGGTCGGCCCTTATGACGAATACAGAGGTTTTATTGCTTCTGTGCGGGATATTACTAAACGGAAAATGGCCGAGGATGAGCGGCGCAAAAGCGAACAATGGCTTTCCCTGGCCCTATCAGTAGGACGACTGGGTACCTATGATAGAAATATCAAAACCGGGGAATCGGCTTGTAACGATGAATTTTACCGTATAGTGGGCTACCAGCCCGGGGAAGTAAGACCTACGCTGGAGACCTTCTGGGAGCGGGTCCATCCCGACGACCGGGCTGCTGCATTTGTGGATAGGGAGAACAATATCCGCAAGGGTGGTTACTTTACCCATGAGATGCGTCTTTTGTGGAGGGACGGTACTATCCATTGGATTGATAACCGGGGGTTTGCGGAGCATGACCAGGAAGGTCAGCCAGTAAGATTCTACGGGGTGATCATAGATATAACCAGGTTTAAACTGGCCGAACAAGCCCTCCGTGAAAGTGAACAGCGGCTGGAGGAAATGGTCCGGGAGCGCACCCGGGAGCTGGAGATAGCCAAAAAAAGCCCTCCCGGGAGGTAAACTCCAGGAGGGCTTTAAGTTCTAAAGCATTATTTTGGGATGATCATCAATCGAAGGCCTGTTCCACCTTCCATACCTTCCATACGTTGCCGACCAGATCCGGTCCCGGCTGCAGGGTCTGCTTGCCCGGGCGCCAACCGGCCGGGGTTGCCTCGGTTCCTCCCGAATCCCTCACCAGCTGGAAGGCCTGCAGCTGGCGTACGGTCTCTTTGACATTCCGGCCGACCGGCGGGGTCAGGACTTCATAGCCCTGGATGTTGCCATCCGGATCGATTATGAACCTGCCGCGGGTCTCCACCCCGCTGTCTTCGTCGTATATTCCATAGGATTTGCCGATGCTGCCGTCCTGATCGGAACACATCATAAAGGGAACATCATGGCCTATCATCTTGGATATCTCGTTATCATTCCACATTTTGTGAACAAACACGCTGTCCACGCTGATCGAAAGCACTTCGGCGCCCAATTTCTGATATTCGGGGTATTCCACAGCAACTGCTGCGACCTCTGTCGCTCAGACAAAGGTAAAATCACCTGGATAGAAACATAGTATTACCCATTTCCCTTTGAACTCTGATAGGGTCACATTCATAAACTTGCCATTAAGAAAAGCGGGGGCAGTGAAATCCGGGGCCGGTTTACCCACCTTGATCATAGGTTTGCTCGCCTCCTTTACAATAGGTGTTTCATTCGCTTCAGCAGGGACTGCCGGCTTGACGATAGCGGGGCGTTGACATCCTGGTTTGAACTCTTCGGGCATTGAACGGACCTCCTTCCTGCATGACTTATCTTGGATCCAGCTAGACGATCCTAAGGATAATTTTACCATAACTTTTGGTTATTATTCAACCCGGCAGCAATATTTGCCGGCAGTAATTTCGCTTCCCCGGA
>JAXDBN010000023.1:0-17821 GCA_034678805.1 Syntrophomonadaceae bacterium | reverse complement strand
ACAGCGAGTACTTTGCTTTCATTATCCATCGTGATCGACTCCCTTCATAAATATAGTTACATTAATATAAGGAATCATAATCAATCTGTCAACCAGAAGTAAAGGCCTGTTAGCAGAACGGCATTTGTTCATGCTTGTTAGTAGTGGCAGTATCTGGTATAATTATAAAAGTGCCTAAGTAGGGTTGGTAACTATATGTTGTGATAATTACCAAAACTTGACAATCATGAATCTACATGGTACGCTTGTTGGGCACGAAAAGCTAGTTCAGTAATTATAGAAACAAGCAGTACCTTTCATCATATCGATTCAATACAGATCTGGTCATTAAACCTTTGACAGTAAAGCCAAAACAAATCACATAATAATCATTACTTATTTAACATCAAAACTTTGTGTAAACCCCATACATGTTTGATCGTTAGTTAAGCACTCTATCTTCTTCGTTCAGTTTAAATACAAGAACTTAGGGGTAGTACATAATACTTAAAAGGTGTAGGTATTTTAGGGGGGGGTGATACGTCAGGGAGATATTGTCGGCCCAGAAAGCTTAGAATTAGTAAAGTCTTTAGATATGTTTAGATATTAAAAATATTCTAATGAGGAGGAAGTTGAATGGCGGACAGCAAGGAAAATCTGGCCAAGAGCTTTAACATGATGGAGAATTCCATGGAAAAAATGTGGGATATGTGGTTAGTAGGATTAGGGAGCATTTCCTGGGCCCAAGAGCAAATGGAGAATATGACTAGAAAGCAGTTGGACCAGAACAAGGCTGCTCGGGAAGAGATTATAAAACTTGTGGAAGACTTGGCCAAACAGACTCGTAAGAATCAAGAACAGTTTCAAAAGATGATTGAAGAAACAGTCATCAGTACCTATGACCAGATCAATGTTGCCAATCATCAGGTTATGCAGGACCTGACGAAAAAGGTTGATGAACTGGTCAAAAAGGTAGAAAAAAATTAGCTGTCACGCAAGGCCGCATGTCAATTCTAAGGCATGCGGCGACCTTAATACTTTATCACGCAGGAGAAAGAGGTGTGGATGTGGCTGCTGAAAAAAAGCATGATAAAGAAACGAACGAAGAGAGGCAAAAAAGAATATTGGACTTTGCAGAAGCATGGAAGAAGATGTATTTCGAGAGCGAAACTACTCTTGCCAAAGCAATAGATGAATATGTGGCTGGAGATAGTTTTACATCTTTTCTCGAAAAAATGGGTGCGGAATACTTATCTTTATATAAGACCAATAATCAGAATATGGAACGCTTTTTTGCTAATAGCCCGGTACCATCCAAGAAGGATATTGCCCGGGTAGCGGAGTTGGTGATAGCCTTGGAGGAAAAATTGGATGACTTGGAGATGCAAATGTCGGAGGGTCTCAATAACCTGGCGACCAGTGTAATGAAATTGGTGGATTTCCAAATGGTTTTAAAAGATGAATTGTTCTCTATGCGGCAAGAGGTCCAAATAATCCAAAAACAACTTGAGAGCAAGCAACCAACTCAAGTATTATCGGGTGAATCCCAGCCCCCAACCCGTAATAGCCGGAGCCGAAAAGTACAGGATAATAATGAAACAGGGAATAGGGAGGATTTACAGAATAAGAGCAATACCGAGAATACTGTGGGAAATACGGCTCGCCCCAGGAACAAGAAAAATCCGGACAAAGCTTAATAGCATCAATAGCCGAGGTTAAGGGGGAGTGGTATGATAGAGAAAACATATAGTGAGTTGAAGGTTGGACAGAGGTCCTCCGTTGAAAAAACCGTTACTGAAACAGATGTCTACTCCTATGCAGGAATATCAGGGGATTTCAGTTGGGCTCATGTAAACGAAATGAGGGCTGCACGAGGCTTTTTCAAGCAGAGAATTGCTCATGGAATGCTTTTGATTGGCTTTATATCAAATGTTATCGGTAATTATCTACCTGGTGTGGGAACGATTTACGAAAAACAAACGGTTAATTTCCTAAAACCTTGTTATTTTAATGATACGATCCGCGCCACGGTTGAGGTAGTTGAAATAATGCCTCGGGGCCGCGTTAAATTGCGTACTACCTGCTGGAATCAAAATGGGGATATGATTATCGATGGTGAAGCGGTCGTAATTCCGCCCCGCCAGCATATGATAGAAGAAGAACTTCGTGACTAGGGGGAATTTTGATTTGGCAAAACATAAAGCCATTACAGGCTCAGCCGATGAGGTTGGCTTTAAACTGCGGGAAAGTTATGATCGTCTGTTGGATAGCACCAAGAAAACGTCGGATATTCTGACTTTTGACCCCTGGCCCCAAACCGGGTGTACGCCCAAGGAGGTCATCTGGCGGAAAAACAAGGCCAAACTTTACCGATATTATTCTGGCAAAGAACCAATCCATCGCATACCAGTGTTATTTACTTATGCTTTGATAAATAAGGCCTACATACTTGATTTGACACCGGGGATGAGCATGGTGGAACATCTGGTTAATGATGGCTTTGACGTTTACTTGCTGGAGTGGGGAGATTTTGAGTGGGAAGACCGCAATCTTAGCTTTGACGATTTTGTCTATGATTATATTGCTAGAGCAGTGAAAAAGGTATGCCTAAAAGCCAACAGCCATGAACTGAGTATTATAGGATATTGTATGGGGGGAACTATGACCGCTATGTATGCTTCATTGTTCAGTACCCCCAAACTTAGGAACTTCGTGATTATGGCTTCGCCGATTGATTTTGAAGATTCCGGGTTGACTACAAAATGGTTAAATACCGCATTTGGTGACGATGTGAATAAAATAGTCGACACGTTTGAGCTAATACCGAAGGAGTTTGTTGACGTTGGTCTAAAGATGCTAAGACCGGTAAACAATTATGTCGGTACCTACAGCAGACTATGGAAAATGGTTGATGAGGGAAAAGATATATACGCCTGGCGGGTACTCAATAAATGGGTAGACGACAATGTCAATTTCCCAGGTGGCGCTTATAGGCAATGGATTAATCAACTATATAAACAAAACCAGCTTGTTAAAGGTGAGTTCTATTTGAGGGGCAATCGAATTGACCTTACCCGGATCGATGCGAATCTACTTGCCTTAGCTGGTATTAACGATCATATTGTGCAGCCGCGCCAAGTTAATATTGCTTTGGATATGTTTTCGTCCAAGGACAAAACCTATTATGAATATCCCATTGGTCATGGTGGCTTGGTCTTCGGAAAGGTAGCCAAAGAGCAGGTCTATCCTGACCTTAGTGCCTGGCTGGCAACTAGATCGGACTAATAGAATATCAATTTACAGATGAAGAATATGTACAAGGAGAGGGTGTAAAACCCTCTCCTTGTTTTTGGGAGATTAGCTACCGTTTTTTGATGGCAATATTATATAATAGGAATGTAATAATTATGCAAAGGAGTTGATCTGGCATGTGGCAGGAATTCAAGGAATTTGCATTAAAGGGTAATGTAATGGACCTGGCAGTTGGGGTAATCATCGGGGGGGCTTTCGGGAAAATAGTAACGTCTTTGGTGGGCGATATACTTATGCCCCTAATTGGCCTATTGATGGGCGGTAAGAATTTTGGTGGGTTAGAGACTCAGATTGGCAATGCGGTAATCAAGTATGGTGCATTTATCCAGAATATAATAGATTTTCTGATCATAGCGTTTGTAATTTTCCTAATGGTTAAGTCTATGAATAAAATGCGTAGAAAAGAAGAAGTTGCTGAAGTAGCTGCCGGGCCCAGCAATGAAGAAGTTTTGCTCGCGGAGATTCGCGATTTGATCAGGGATAAGCGTTAGAGAAAAATAAGAAGATAAGCCAGGGTTTTATTACCCTGGCTTATTCTTTGTTGCACTAACTTGAATCCATGCTGGTTTGAATCCCATTCATCTGAACGCTGGTTTTCTCCGTTAATCGTCCAGACTGTATCAGGGCTTGTCTTAAAAGGTATTCGATATGGGCGTTTACGCTCCGCAGTTCATCCTGGGACCACTTTTCCAAAGCCATATAGATTTTCGGATCTAAACGGAGCGGAAAACTTTTTTTAATTACTGCCATAGGCTTGCTCCCGTCTAGTAAAGACTTCCGGTATTGAGAATTGGCTGGGCTCCGCGTTCGGAGATAATCGCAACCAGGAGATTGTTTATCATGGACACTTTGCGTTCGTGATCAAGTTCCAATACACCTTCATTTTCCAGACGTTGAAGAGCCATTTGCGCCATTCCCACTGCACCATCAACAATAATCTGACGGGCTGCCAGTATAGCAGCAGCTTGTTGCCTTTGCAGCATGGCACTAGCGATTTCAGTTGCATAAGCTAAATGGGTTAGACGAGCCTCCATTACTTCCACACCAGCCAGAGCCAACCTCTCCTGCAATTCCTTGGTTAGTTCAGCAGCTACCTCTTCTGCATTACCGCGTAGTGAAAAGCCTTCTTCCCTAAAATTGTCATAAGGATATTTTGTGGCTACATGGCGTAAAGCTGTTTCGCTTTGTATTTCTACGAACTGCTCATAATTGGAAACATCAAAAATTGCCCGGGCCGAGTCTATAACCCGGAATACAACAACCGCAGCTATTTCTACCGGATTACCCTCTACGTCGTTAACCTTCAAAGTCTTGCTGTTGAAGTTACTGACCCGGAGTGAAACCATGCTTCGCAAGGATAAAGGTACAGTCATCCACAGCCCATTTTCCCTAATACTGCCTAAATAGCGTCCAAAAAAGGTTACTACCCGTGCCTGGTTGGGTTGTACTATTGTAATAGAACTGAAAATAATCACGGCAATTAATACGGTTGCTATAATTAACCAGAAGTTAAAGTGAATACTGAAAAATATGGTGCCCCCTAAACAGAGTAAGGCTACCAGCAAGGCCAAAAAACCATTAACCTTCCAAACCGCTCGTTCTTGCATCTGAATCCTCCTTTTTTATATTTATATCTTAATGATATCATATTCATATCATATTTCAACCGTAATCCATATTTAAATAACCCTAATTTGAGGTAGTAACCAGTTCTTGAGCAGAGGCATATGCTATGGTAGCTATACGGATGGATTTTCGGGCATAATAAAATTATTGCCATGCCCATAATAAAAATTGAGGGGTGAAACCATGAAAGTATCAGGATCCGTTCAATTGAAACAACCAGGCAGGTGCACAGTATTGCCGCGCTGTTCAATATGTGACCAGGTTCCAGAAGGTGGTATTCGAGATGGAATAAGGCTATACAAAGCCTTTATATGTACCAGATGTGAAAGACAGATTGCCTATTGCGATATTGAATCGGTTCAATACCAACATTTGGTGGATAGAATCAAGCGGATTTTTGTACAATAATCATCTCACCTATATCCGCAAATGCTAAATTATTCACCCAAGGCCAAGACTCTGCTAAAATGAAATGAATATAGGCTTGTGGCAGGATGAGTTAATATTCCACAAATGATACCGGTTTAGAAGCGGGGAGTGGCTACAGCAATTGGCGGAATCTGCACCGATCTACGAATCCCTCAAAATGCAAATCGAACAGGCTAATCTTCACTTACACATGCCAGGGCATGCTGGCGTTAAGGGTATTTTAAATCCAGATATAGAGGCCTTGGCAAAGCTTGACTTCACTGAAATTCCTGGATTAGATAATTTGCATATGCCTTCAGCAGCCATAGCTCGCGCCCAGCAATTAATGGCCCGGGCCTGCGGGGCGGAACGAAGTTATTTCTTAGTAAACGGAGCCACCTCTGGTATCCAAGCATTGCTAATGAGTGGGGCAGAACAAGAGAAGGTCCTTTTGCCTAGAAACGCCCACCTATCTTTCTATGGTGGGTTGGTGCTTTCCGGTGGCATTCCCATATATGCTCCGTGTGAAGTGGAGCCAGATCTAGGGATCGCTATTTCTACCAGACCAGAGACTATTGAGCAATTAATATCTGAGTATGATGATGTAGAGGTAGTGTGGATAACCAGTCCTACCTATTTTGGAACTTGTAGTGATATTATGACTATCCATTCGTTTCTTGCCGAAAGAGATGTTTTGTTAATGGTAGACGAAGCCCATGGCAGCCATTTCCCCTTTCACCCGCTTTTCCCTACTCCGGCCTTGCAGCAGGGAGCTGCGGCGGTGGTAAACGGATTACATAAGACCTGGCCGGTACTTACCCAGGGAGCCTGCTTACATCTTGGCATCAACCTTTCGGCTTATGGCTTGAAGAATTCCCTTACTTCACACAAAAAGAAGGCATCATCACGTGATGTAAGGTTAATGGCTGCCTATCACTTGTTGACAACGACCAGCCCCTCGTACCCAATCATGGCCTCTATAGATTGGGCCAGGGAATTCATGGAAGAGCGGGGATATTATTTGCTTGAGGAGCAACGGTTATGGTCATCACAATATAAACAACTTCTTAATGGGATAAAGGGTATCAAGTGTTATGGTGAGGAATTAACTTTTCAGCCTGGGGTTACAGCCATAGATCCGCTCAAGGTTATTATTGGAATACCCGGATTGAACTTAACCGGTTTTCAGTTAGGGGCCATTCTTCGCGAAGAATATAAAATCCAGGTAGAAATTGAGCAGCCCGGGATGATTCTAGCGATGTTCTCACTTCTACATAGTAAGGATGATTGGGAATATTTTTATAGGGCTATTAAAGATATAGCCGTGCGCTACCCAGCAACGAATAAGGCAAGGATAGAAATATGCCAACCCCCTGATTGGCTTATGGAACTCACCCCCCGTCAGGCATTTTATGCTAGTAAAAGAACGGTAAGATTAGACGAAAGCAGAGGTCTGATAGCTGGTGAAATGGTAGCTCCATATCCACCGGGGATACCGTGTTTACTGCCGGGAGAGATAATTACCAGGGAAATATACGATTACCTTACATATTTACAGAAAAGCAAGATCTATGTCCAGGGGCCGACAGATGCCAGCCTGGAGAATATAGTAATAATAGATAATTGAAAAGGGTGAAGAATATGTCGGAGAAAGGGTATTTCATCAGTCTGGAAGGGATCGATGGATGCGGAAAGAGCACCCTGAAGGAAAACTTATTAATGGAACTAAGACAGACTAATGCCGTTATTGGTATTAGGGAACCTGGAGGCACGGCTATATCTGAAATGATAAGGGACATGCTATTGGACGCAAGGAATAGTGGTATAATAGGTAGGACTGAGGCATTGCTGTATGCGGCCGCCCGCAGTCAGGTTGTAGAAGAGGTGATTAGGCCAGCCTTAGCTCGCGGGCAGATTGTAATTGCGGACCGGTACATGGACTCGACTATAGCTTACCAAGGGTATGGGAGAGGCTTGGATCTAGAATTATTAGCAGATCTCAATCGTATTTGTACGGGAGGCCTATCCCCGGACTTGACTATATATCTGGACCTGGATCCGATGACAGCACTGCAACGTCGTGGCAAGGACCAACCAGACCGGTTAGAACAGGAAGGTATTGAGTTTCAAGCCCGGGTTAGGGCTGGCTATCTTCAGTTATGTGTCAACGAGCCACGTATTAGATGTCTAGATGCCAGTCACGATCAACAGCAATTGTTGGATGAAGCCATGGGCTTAATTAAAGAAGGATTATCCTTATTGGGGTAACTATGCAGGACTATAGTAATGGATGATAAGGATTACTTTAAAGGGATTATAGGGCAACAGAAGCCGTTGAAAGTGCTGCGAAAAGCTCTAGTTACGGGGGCAATACATCATGCCTATCTTTTCTCAGGACCGAAGGGGATAGGCAAAAAGACAATTGCCTATGATTTTGCCCAGGCTATAATTCTTAATGATGATCCCTTGGGGGAGGTATACGTCCGGGAAAATATTCATCCCGATTTACTAATCATAGAAAGAGATGAAAAAAAGACTCTAATCAGTATTGAGCAGATTAACCGGGAAATGGAGCCATGGCTCTCACTTAAACCTTATAGGTCTTCGCGGCGCGTAGTAATTATAAACGAAGCCAATTTGTTGAGCTTGCCAGCCGCCAATGCTCTGCTTAAAACCCTGGAGGAACCTCCTGGACATGCTGTGATTATGTTGGTAGCGGATGAGCAACTATTATTGGAAACCATTATTTCGCGTTGTCAGTTACTACGTTTTTTCCCCTTGCCAGAAGCTGATTTGCATGGATTTCTCATACAAAAGAAGGTTGATTATGAGAGGGCTGCATATTTAGCCAGGCTTGCTCAAGGATGCTTAACTACCGCTGCAAAGTTGGCCGAAACTGAGGAGTTAGAACAGATGTGGCGGGCTGCCTGGGAAGTAATCAGCGGTCTGGCGACCGGACAAGAAATAGAAGTATTCAAAAGCGCTGAAGAAATTGAGAAAAGTCCTGAAATAATGACAGCTCTCCTGACTAGTTTACTACGGGATATTTTCGTTTATCAAAAAACTAACCGCAAAGAATTGCTGATAATGAGTGAATACGACATAGGATATGAAAAAATGAAACACCTTGATGGGAAGCGAGTCTTGGCTTCATTGGCCAGGATTGATGAACTAAGGAATAGATATAAAACCTCGGTTAGGGCTAATTTGCTCAGCATAAACATTTCCTATCATTTAATGGATGCCTTACAATAGATTCAATTGCCGTTACGAAAATATTTATGAAAGCTATTACCTATCTGAAAACTTGGGGAGGTCATGTCTGTGGCAGTAGTGGTGGGCGTAAAATTCAAGCCAGCCGGCAAACTATATTATTTCGACCATTCAGATCTGGAATTACAAGTCGGTGATCCAGTCATTGTAGAAACAGCGCGCGGCATCGAACGCGGGGTAGTTGCTATAAATAAAAGGGAAGTAAATGAGGACCAATTGGTATTGCCGCTCAAGAAGGTAATACGTAAAGCGACGGATGAGGATGAATTCTCCTTTCAGCAGAATAAAGCTCGAGAAGCAGAAGCCTTGGAGATATGCCGGGAAAAGGTCCGAGCTCATAACCTGCCTATGCGTCTTATCGACGTCGAATATACATTCGACATGGGTAAAATAATTTTCTATTTTACAGCAGAAAGCCGGGTGGATTTTCGTGAATTGGTTAAAGATCTGGCCTCCATCTTCCGTACCCGTATAGAACTTAGACAGATTGGAGTTCGGGACGAGGCCAAAATGCTGGGAGGAATGGGTGCCTGCGGCCGTATATTGTGCTGCAACAATTTTCTGGGGGAATTTGCTCCAGTGTCCATTCGAATGGCTAAGGAACAGCACCTTTCACTTAATCCCGCCAAAATATCCGGTATCTGTGGGCGCTTGATGTGTTGCCTCAAATATGAATCAGAAATGTATGATTCCAAAAAACCGGAGGGTAAAAGAAATGGAAAAAACAATTCAAGAATTGAAGACCTTGATCCGGGATTTGATATTTGAGCTAGGTGATCTCAAAGAGCGAGTGGCCCGCCTGGAGGGTGGAAATCCGCCGGATAGTAATCAAAATAAGTATTCCCAAGAGGACATCATAAAGCTACAAGGGGAGGGCTATGAGCATTTGGGAAAAATATATTCGGAAGGTTTTCATGTCTGTCCGGTAGCTTATGGGCAACCCCGTCAGGATGGGTGCCTTTTTTGCATAGCCTTTATGAGCAAGGAGTAGTGAGTAATAGGAGAATGGTTCTTAAGGCAAACGAAACTTTGGATGATTTAATCATTGGTAATTTGAAAATAATTCAACCGATTAAAGGGTATCGTTTCTCAATTGATGCAGTTTTACTGACTCACTTCCCGGATTTGAGTGCAATTAATCAAGTAGTCGATCTGGGGACCGGCAGCGGGGTAATTCCTCTGCTCTTGTCGCAACGGAGTTCCTCACTCCAAATAACAGGTGTGGAGTTACAGCTGGAGATGGTTGAGAGAGCCCAGCGAAGTGTTCGGTTTAACAGTCTCGAAGACAGGATCAAAATTATCCAGGCCGATATAAGAAATATTAAAGAGATAGTACCGGGGGGGAGTGCCGAGCTGGTCTTGAGCAACCCCCCCTTTTGGAAACAAGGCCAAGGCCATATAAACAAAAATCAGGAAGAAGCGATAGCCCGTCACGAACTGGAGTTGACTTTGGACGAGGTGGTAGAGGCTGGTGCTTATCTGCTGGCTAAGGACGGCAGAATGGCAATTATCCACCGGGCTGAACGCTTAAATGAGATAAAAAGTACAATGAGCCGCCACCGACTTTTCATAAATCGTATACGTCCGGTACTATCTTACCATGATCACGAGGCTACTTTGGTACTGGTAGAGGCTTGTAAGGCCAAAGTGACGGTAATAAATGAAATGGCACCGATGGTTATTTATACCCGCCCACAGGAATATTCGGAGGAAGTCAAAAGGCTATACGGGGAGACAAGGAATGAACGGTAAGCTATATATCTGCGGGACGCCTATAGGTAATTTAGAGGATGTCACTATCAGACTGTTAAAAACCTTACGTAAGGTTGACATGATCGCCTGCGAAGACACTCGTCACACTATTAAATTATTGAATCGCTACAAAATTAAAAACAAACTATATAGTTATCACGAACATAGCAGTCCGAACCGTGAACAGTTTTTGCTGGACGAGTTGATAAGGGGCAGAAATATTGCACTGGTATCTGATGCTGGCATGCCTACTATCTCTGATCCCGGGGATAATTTAATCCGGCGTGCTATAGAATCGGGAGTCGATATTGAAGTTGTTCCAGGGCCATCTGCATTCACAGCTGCTCTGGCTGTGGCTGGGATTGACAATTCTTCATTTATATTTGCCGGCTTCTTGCCATCCAAGCAAGGAAAAAGGCAGGCTATGTTAAGAATAATCCAGCAGGAACCAAGGACGGTCATATTATACGAAGCCCCTCATCGTTTGCTTAAAACCCTTCAGGATATTGAAACAATTATGGGTAAAGAAAGTCCAGTTATAGTGGCCAGGGAGCTGACCAAGATCCATCAGGAGGTTAAGCGGGGATCAGTGCAAGAAATAAGAGAGTATTATAAAGAAAATAACCCACGCGGTGAAATATGTTTGTTACTCCCTGTTCCAACCCAAGTTAAGCCAACCATTACTTTGGAGGAAATTATTAAAGAGACAGAGGATCTTATTAAAAGCGGATTAGATAAAAAACAGGCCTTCAAGATGAAAGCCCGTGAATACAATATCCCTAAATCAATAATATATGAACAATTTATCGACTCAGATGATTTATAATAGCTGAATTATTAAACTATCTGCTTAGATAATTCGATCAGACAACTTTTACAAAGATTTTTGCCTTTATAATTGGCTACGTCTTCGGCGTTTCCACAAAAAATGCAGGCCGGTTCGTATTTCTTCAGGATGATTTTTTCGCTGTCGACATAAATTTCCAAGGCATCTTTCTCTTCTATTCCCATGGTGCGTCTCAATTCAATGGGAATTACTATGCGCCCCAGCTCGTCTACTCTTCTTACTACGCCGGTCGATTTCATCATAACGTGCTCCTCCTTCTTTTGTATTCCATTCTCAATGAGAAGATACCAAAATTGGTAGAAATAGTCAAGCCTAATTTCAACAAAATTCCCCAAAAATTTTTCACAAATAATAAAATTTTCCTTTTATTACATATAATTTGGATTTGGAGGATAACACCGCAAATATGTGGTAAACTATACAAATATACCTTGAAGATAAGGATGGAGGGACCTTTGTGCAAAATAGGGAAAGCTTTTATATTACCACCCCGATTTATTATCCTAGTGATAATCTGCATATCGGACATGCTTATACTACTGTAGCGGCCGATTGTATGGCCCGCTTTAAAAGGATGCAGGGGTTCGATGTATTTTATTTGACGGGAACTGATGAACACGGCCAAAAAATAGAACGGGCTGCACGTGAGAAAGAGCTTGAACCTATCGAGTATGTTGATGGGATTGTAGCTAATATTCGCAAGTTATGGCAGACGCTTTTAATATCGAATACAGACTTTATTCGTACTACTGAACCGCGGCAACAGGAAGTGGTGCAAAAGATATTCAACCGGGTGTATGAACAGGGCGACATCTACTTATCTGAATATGAGGGCTGGTATTGCAGCCCATGTGAGACATTCTTCACTGAACGCCAGTTGGCGGATGGCAAGTGTCCTGATTGCGGACGGGATGTCGAAAAATTGAAGGAAGCCAGTTACTTTTTTAATATGTCGAAATATGCCCCTCGTCTGTTAGAACATATTGCTGCCCACCCTGATTTCATCCAGCCAGAATCTAGGCGAAATGAGGTAGTCAATTTCATCAAAAGCGGCTTAGAGGACCTTTGTGTATCCCGTACCACTTTCCAGTGGGGAATACCAGTACCATTCAATCAAAAACATGTAGTGTATGTATGGTTTGATGCTCTGATAAACTATCTTACCGGTGTTGGTTATCTGCAAGATGACAAACAGTTCTCCAAATACTGGCCCGCTGATGTACACTTGATGGCTAAAGATATAATTCGTTTCCACGCTATCATATGGCCGATCATGCTAATGGCATTGGATTTACCCTTACCTAGGAAGGTAGTAGCCCATGGATGGATAATGCTCGAAGGGGGAAAAATGTCGAAATCTAAGGGCAATGTAATTGACCCCCGTATTCTGGTGGAAAAATACGGAGTGGATGCGGTCCGTTACTACCTTATCAAGGAACTCAGCTTTGGCCAGGATGGAATATACTCGGAAGAGATCCTGGTTAATCGGATAAACTCAGACTTAGCAAATGATCTGGGCAACCTGGTCAGCCGTACCCTAGCTATGATCATAAAATATTTTAATAGTGTTGTTCCGCAAGCAGCCATTGCAGACGATCTGGATGAACAGCTTAAAGCGACGGCACTTCAGGTTTATAAGGAAGCAACCGATAAACTTGAGAAGCTGGATTTTTCATCTTACCTACAGAATACATCTCGATTAATATCTAGGGCTAATAAATATATAGATGAGACTGCGCCCTGGCAATTGGCTAAAGATCCGGCCAAAACAGACCGATTAGCTGCAGTATTGTACAATTTGGTGGAGAGCGTCCGCATAGCTTTGATTCTAACCGCCCCGGCAATGCCAACCCTCATGGAACGGGCTAACAAACAAATAAGGCTATGGGATAATCCGACAACTGTGGACTGGGCAGAAGCAGGTAACTGGGGTATGACTAAAAGTGGAATTAAAATAGACAAAGGTGAAGCCCTCTTCCCGCGTATAGATATTAAAACCCTAGAGGATGAACCCTCAAATCTACAAGCGGCAAATCAGCCAACCAGGGAAGGAAGCGCTGCCTCTAGCCAGGAACAAACCCAGGAATATATAACCATTGATGAATTTGCTCGCATGGATCTTCGGGTAGCTGAGGTTATAACCTGTGAAAAGATGAAGAAGGCGGATAAACTGTTAATACTTACTTTGAAAGTTGGTGAAGAGGAGCGTACCGTTGTTTCCGGTATCGCCCAACACTATACTCCAGAAGAACTGATAGGTAAAAAAGTGGTTCTGGTGGCTAACTTGAAGCCCACCAAACTTAGAGGTGTCATGTCACATGGTATGATATTAGCGGCTTCTGATGATAATTACGTAGATGTACTAACAGTTACTAAAGATATAGCTTCAGGTCAGCGTGTGAAATAGGACGGTGTAATAAAAATGTTTGACAGTCACGCTCACTTGCAGGATCCCAAGCTCAAAAAAGACCTGGATAATATTTTGAAAAGAGCCCAAGATGCCGGAGTAGATCGTATCGCATGTATAGGGTACGATTTAGCTTCATCCCAGGACGCAGTATTAATTGCTCGAAAATACAGACAAGTATATGCAGTCGTCGGAATCCATCCGCACGACGCCCAGACCATGACCCCCGAAGTCTTGGAGAAACTCAAATCATTAGCCAGTGATCCTAAGGTTGTAGCAATAGGGGAGACTGGCCTCGATTATTATCGTGATTTATCCCCGCGGGAGAAACAGAAGGCGGCTTTTGTGGAACAGATCAAATTAGCCCAGGTTGTTGGCAAGCCTATTGTAATTCATGACCGTGATGCCAACCAGGATGTCATAGATATCATAAAGAAGTACAATGCCGGGAAAAACGGAGGTATTATGCATTGCTATTCCGGTAATTTGCCTTTAGCGCTGGAAGCAATTAAAGCTGGATTCTATATTTCCTTTGCGGGGCCTGTAACCTATAAAAATGCTCGCAAATCCCAAGAGGTAGTAGTTAAAATACCAATGGACCGCTTGCTGGTAGAGACGGATTGTCCGTATCTCACTCCCGAACCGCTTCGGGGTAAATCCAATGAACCAGCTAATATAAAGTATACAGTAGAAAAAATAGCTGTCTTGCGTAACCAGCACCCGGATGAGGTTGCTTATTTAACGGATCGTAATGCTTGCCGGGTTTATAGAATAAAAACGTAATAGGTATTAGAACCAAATAATTTGCAGAAATAGGGCCAAAAAGGCCCTATTTTTGTTTTGTTAAGATTTGCCTTTCAACAAATATATTGGATCATCAGGAATACAATTAGTGAAGCTGGATATAAATTTATTACAATCGAACAGATCTCCCTTATGGAAATATTTATATATTGATCCAAAATTAAGGCCATAATTTTGACACAGTCATTTATTTATGGTTAGAATAGTGGTACTCCACTTTTTTCACGAGGGGGATCTGGAGTAAAGGAGGAGTTTTATGAGTATGGTTCGATCAAAAAAGGAAGCTTTATTGATCGCCACCCTACTGACTCTGGGATTGCTTCTAGGAAGTGTGGCGTTTGCTTTTGAGAAACCAGTATCCATTGAGGTTGATGGCAAGGTAATTCAAACTAAAGTATTGTTTTCCAGTACAGTCGGAGATGTCCTCGATCAGAATCAGGTGATTCTATCCGATAAAGATTTAGTAGAACCCTCTCGAGAAACAGCAATTACCAAGGATTTGCAGATCAAAGTTACCCGGTCTTTCCCTATTAAAGTTGTTGCCGACGGGACAACCAGGGAGTTCCAAACAATCCCGGTGACGATTAAGCAAGCAGTGGCAGCTGCCGGATTTAAACTAGGTGAAAATGACATCCTGAAGGTGTCAGCAGGCGGCTTTAGCAAAGAGATTATGCCCACGCAAAATGTTTTTAAATCCGGGATATTAATAGGGGAGGAAGGACTCGCGCCTGTTAGTGACCAGGGGGGAGAAAACACCCCCAACTTTAAAATAGGTCCGTCTAAGTTAGAGGCACGGGATTCTTCATCAACTGATACAGAAATGGTTATTTCGGGACAATTGATCGAGATAATCCGGATCACTGAAAGAGAATTGGCGGTGGACGAACCACTTACTTATCAGGTTGAAGAAACTGTGGATAATACCCTGGAACAGGGCATGAGCAGAACCCTTCAGGAAGGCAAGAATGGTCTTGTCCGCACTACCTTCTTAGTAACCTATCGTAATGGCCAGGAGATAGATCGAGAAAAGATCAAGACCGAAACCTTGGCCGAACCGCAGAACCAAGTGATTGCCATGGGCAGCAGTTATACGGTATCCCGTGGTGGTCAGCGTTTTGATTTCCGGGAAGCACGAAATATGGAATCGACCGCTTATACTTATACTGGACACCGTACGGCTACCGGTTTAAAGCCGGCTGTCGGTTTGGTTGCCGTTGATCCCAGCGTTATTCCCCTTGGTACAAGAATGTATATAGAAGGATACGGATATGCCACTGCTGCCGATACAGGTGGGGCCATTAAAGGCAACCGCATAGACGTATTTCTGGAAACTTATACTCAATGCATAAACTGGGGACGTAAAACGGTCAAAGTATATCTATTGCCATAAACAACTAAAAGCAAACAGAGTCAGTCGCAAGACAATGGGGTTGCACCCAAAGTGCAATCCCATTTCCATTTCCACTTTTTTCAGTGATTAAAAACCATTAATGCTGGAAAACTATGATAAGCCATAAATGGAGGTGTTTAAATGCAGAAAAAAGCTATCCTTATGATATGTGTGTTATGTGGACTTTTGGTTATAATTGGGTGTGGCCAAGATGCGAGGAAGCCAGCACCGGATACCAGCCCAAACAGTGGAGTTCAACAAACAAGCGATGCTGAAAAACGGGTAATGGCCAATCGTTTTTCGAACCTGGCGATGGAAATTGATGGGGTGCAAAAAGCAACCGTGGTTGTTGCATCACGCCCTGATATGAATGCAGGCGGAGTTGATCCCTTTAGTGGATTACCTAACACCGGTACGCAGGTAGATCCGGCAGGAGTAGACACAAATCCCGAAGCAGGCAATCTAGTAGTAATGACAGGGATAAATCTAAGCCCAACGGTTAGTCAAGACACTAATAAGGTTAATAGTATTAAAGAACAAGTAAAAACCAAGATAAAAGCGGATAATAGTAATGTAAGTGAGGTCTTGGTTACTACCAATCCGGATCTTATTAAAAAGTTGCAGGATGTAGCAGCTGGGATCATACAAGGACAGCCGGTACAGAGTTATACTCAAGATATTAACGAGTTGGATAGAAATTTAAGAGCTCAAAAAAATAGCTAAAACCGTACAAGTAAATAGATTGAAATTCAATAGGCAAGAGAGTCCGTGAGAGCGTAAGTATCGAACGGACTTTTTCATGATTTATTAAGCTGGGTAAGTAGCTTAGCTTTCAATAATTATAAATTAATATCGAATCAGATCCTGCAAATTAATACCAGTTGAAGTTTCCTTGGATTATAATTTAGAAAAAAGAGATGAGGTTAGCTATGGTGGATAGAGTTTCCCCGAGCGGGGTTCGAGAAATAATGCGAAATTATGGTTTGTATCCTAAAAAGCGCTTAGGTCAGAATTTCATGATCGACCGTAACGTTCTAAAAAAAATTGCGGATTCATGTGCTGTTATCCCAGGACAATATATATTAGAAATTGGGCCGGGGCTGGGTGGTTTAACTGAAGAATTAGCCAGATACAGTAGTGGCGTTTTGGCGATAGAGATTGATAAATCCCTGGAACCAGTACTTATACATTTGGCTTTAGCAAATAATCGTATAAAGGTCCTATTTGATGATATTCTGAAAATTGATATAGAAAGAGAAATACAGAATACTTTTAATCTACCGTTGACTTATTCTTATCAGGTATGTGCAAATATACCCTACAATATAACCACCCCAATCATTTTCAAGCTGCTTGAGCAATGCCCGCATATGACATCAGCTACTCTTATGATGCAGAAAGAGGTAGGGAATAGATTAATGGCATCCCCGGGCAATAAGGACTATGGCCGTCTAACAATCATGGTTGGATATTATGCTGAAATTGTGCACCTTATGGATGTTTCCCGTAATTGCTATTACCCACACCCTGAGGTGGATTCAATTGTTTTAAAGTTGATCCCGTGGGAGAAAAACAGATTTACAGTAATAAATGAAGAGGTATTCAAAAGTTTTGTAAACGCAGCATTTCAAAAAAGAAGAAAGACGATCTTAAATATTGCCTCCGATTTCTTCAACCTTCAAAAGGATGAAGTACTGATCAAATTCGAAGAGCTTGGCCTGATGGCCAACTTACGGCCGGAAAACCTTAGTTTGCATGATATTATTAGGTTGGTTAACTCATTCTTAATGGATAAAAAATTTAGTTAGTTGTTACTTATAGGGTACGGCAAGTTTGAAATATTTTAGGCTCGAAATTTAGTAGCAGGTTAATCAACATATTTCTAAAAAATTTTATTTATTAATCGATTGACACCGGTAATGTTTTTTTATATACTATACATTTTAATATTGACATCATACCCCCCTTGGTATAAAATTATATAATACTTATACAAAGAAGGTGATGGTTTGAGTTCTCCCAG
>JAXDBN010000022.1:0-6622 GCA_034678805.1 Syntrophomonadaceae bacterium | reverse complement strand
CTGGGAGCAAAGATTAATTACAAATGCCGGGTGGCCAAGATCCTGGAAGAAGACGGCCGGGCAGTGGGTATTCGGCTGGTTGATGGCAGGGAGATCAGGGGGGATTACATAATATCGGCCGCAGACTTAAGGACAACCCTTTATGAAATGCTGGATGGCAAGCATATTGATCCAATTCATCAGGAATTATTCGATACCTGCAACGTAGTCCCGTCAATGGTTCAGGTCTCTTTTGGTGTGAATATGGACCTTTCTTCCCAACCCGAATGCCTGGGCGAATGTTATAAAGCCCAATTCTTAACGGACTGGAAAGCGGATTGGACGGTGGTGAAGAATTATTGTTTCGATCCCACCCTAGCCCCGCCGGGCAAGTCTGTTGTCATAACCGGTTTCTCCACCGACGACTATCAACACTGGGAACAATTGGCAACTGACCAGGACGCCTACCGAATTGAGAAAGAGAGAATTGCCGCAGCATTTGCCGATGAACTGGAGCGCAAATATCCTGGCTTTAAATCTGCCATTGAAATGACCGATGTCGCCACCCCGATGACCTACGTTCGCTATACCGGAAACTGGAAGGGTACATTTATGACTTGGGTTGTCTCGCCTGATAAAGTAAATCGATTCCGTACAATCCCCAAGACAGTCCCGGGGCTGGACAACCTCTGGCTCTCTGGCATGTGGGTGCAGCCGCCTGGAGGAGTATCAACCGGGGCAATGACTTCCCGACAGGTAATCCAGATGATATGCCGGAAAGATAAGAGACGATTTCGGACGTTTATCCCAACAACTGAGGAGAATGCGGACCCCGGTCAAGTGTCAGACACTTAATGAACCTGTAGTGTAGCTATCCAAGGTTGCTATTCAGGAGGAGAGTAATGAAATTAATTGGTTATGTGCTATTCATACTCGGCAGTCTGCTTATTTTAGACGCTATGCTGGCAATCATTTTGGGTGAACGTTATATTCTCTGGGGTTTAGATTATACCCCGAACTGGTACAGATCTATTATTTTAAAAATCTCCAGAAAGAGTCCTATCTTCCTGGCCGGAATCAAAGGTGGCGAAGCAATTTTGGGATTGTTATTGTGCTGGGTTGCAACCAAGTTATAAATAAACATTAGTCCTATCAAATTGAAGAAGAGTATCATAGGCAGATAGTTGATGATATGCCATCATAGAGGCATACTACCCATTTGCTATTAATAGGTTGGAGCATAAGCTCAATCCCTGCATTTTTTTGGGCATTTACGCTCTATTTCCGGGCATTCACGTCGCAAAAGGGGCTATCCACGCTATTTGAGAGGAATTGGGTTAGGAAGAGAAGAATTGGATGGGTAAAGAAATATGGTAGGAAGTTCGCTTGAGAATTCCATTTATCCTTATTTTGTGGGAGAAGGGAGGATTGTTATTTTAATTCCTAAACAGGCTAGGGTAAGGGACTATGTTGGCCGCATCCCAGAAAGCAAGCGTCAAGGGTAATAAAGATACGATTATGCAGGATATGGATCCAGAAGCACGAAGGCGAACATAGAAGTCATAAGAAACAAAGGATTGATCTGCGCCAATATTCAGGATAACTGAATGGCCACTCCTCAATGTCAGAAGGGCATTGACACAAAAGAACCATCGAACCGTCACCTTGTGTAGGTTTAAAAAAAATAGAAGCAATACTTTAAACACCGAAGAGAAAAATTTCGATACTAATAAGGGGGAAAATGGATGAAAAAAGTAAAAGCATTTACTTTCATGCTAATAATGTTTGTTGCTCTAAATTTTTCTAATGCAAATATTGCTTTTGCACAAACAGATCCAACAATAACCAGTCCGGCAGTAGACAATGGTAACTTTAATAGAAGTAATTTTTATGTTACTTGGAGCAATGTAACTGGTGCATCATATAAAATATCCGTACGAGATACCACTACCAATATGTTAGTGTTAAATGGAGTTAGTACCGGCACCTCTACTTCCTATACGATACCAATAAAATATCTATACGAAGGGCATAGCTACAGAATAGCTGTAAGTGCCACAGTTGGAACAACAGTGACATGGGGAGTGAGAATTTTTAATATAAACTTATCCAGTACTAGAAATTCCTTAATTCAAAGAGGGAATACCATGAATAATTATTCTTGGGTTCCCAGCAGTAATGTTAGGGGATGGAAAAACCAATATACGTATTCGGCAGGAAGTAGATACTATGGTCTTCCATACTCGCAAACAAGCTATCAGAGCAGCATTACTTCCGTACCATGGTCACAATGGGCAAATGCCTCGTATTTTGATGTAGCTATAGGAAACCCAAGTCAATATGGATTTTATTCCGATTATACCAGTAATGGCATTATTATGCCCAAATACGGTAATGATTGTTCTGCCTACGTCAGTATTTGTTGGAATATAGCTAGACACACTACGACAGGCGATTTAACTAGTCACCCTAAAATCGGGAAGTCAACTGAATCTTCTCTAAAAAAGTACGCCCGGATGTCACCAGGGGATGCTTTTGTAAATAACGACCATACATTCATGGTTAAAAGCATTTCTCCGGTAAATGATTCGAGCGGAAATCTGGTTAAATTAAAATTCACGTGCGACGAACAAACACTCTACTGGTGCAAAGAGTCAAATTGGTATTCAGATACATGCTCCAGTGCAGGTTATGCGGCTATATTAAAAAATTCAACTCTTGCTCAGGATTATACCTGGGATTGGCAATAGGATTTATTTATTACTAAATATGAATTAAAGGAGGTCCGTAAATGAAAAATAGAATTCCAAAATTATTAAAAATGAAATTATCAATAACAATAATTGCATTATTATTATTATCAAGTATTAGTGTAGTATTGGCAGAATCAAATGATGGACTTAAGGCGGATGATACAAATAAGGCAACGGAAAGAATTGAAATTGCTTTAGATAGTGTTAACATGAAATTTGTGGAAGGTATTCCTGATATTGATTATTGTGCCGAAGTAAAATATGTAGTAAATAATAATATCGAGGATATTCTTGCCCCCACGCAAGTTGCCTGGTCTACTGATAATACGAATATTTTTAAATATTGTAATAATGGCCTAATAATTCCCAAATCGGAAGGAACGGCAACAATCTTTGCTGAATATAACGGGATGAAAGACAGTATCAATGTTAATGTAGCCAAAGGCAGTATCACCGACTTGAAAATGAGCGAAAAGAAAATTAAGTTAAATGGATTGTTGTATAAATTGGGTGACCAGAATCCATACAAATTGACTGCTCTAGTGATGACTTCGCTGGGGTCTGAATATGACATAACGGATAAATGTGATATAAAATGGGAGTCGTCTAACGAAAGTGTTGCAACGGTATCGAATGGGCGAGTATATACTGTTAATCCTGGCACGGCGGTCGTCACTGCTTCATATCTCGGCTTCTCGGCTTCAACTGATATAACTGTGACCAATCCTAAAATAAAATCATCCAAAGCTAAGCTGACCGCTCCTCAACAAGTAGTTATAGAAGATGAAAAAGGTGTAGAGTTGATGCCGTTAATGGTAGAGTTTGATGATGGCAGCACGGAAGATTTTTCAAAGATAGCAAAAGTAGAATCTTCCAACTCGAACGTTGCTATGGGCAGTGAGGGTTTTATCTATGCCTTTAAGGAAGGAAATGCGGTTATGACTGTGAATTATCTCGGTTATGTAAAAACGATCAACGTAAAAGTGAACAAGTCCGATCCCAAAAAAATGGTCAGTCATCCAATTCCATAATAATGCTACAATTTTACAGAAGGCTGTTTTTATACAGCCTTCTGTAAATATATAAAGGAGGGGTGTTAATGCAAAATAGGATTCGGGTATTGTTTTTTAGTGTTCTAATAATAAGTATAACCATGATTACAGGATGTAACAATGATTTATCAACAATAAAAGGTAATAATATCGCCCCATCAGATGAATCCAGTAATATTCAATTAGATAAGACCTATGTTAATGAAAAGTATCATTTTAGTTTAAAATATCCTGGTTTATGGAAAACAGTTATTGTTGACGACGATAAATTGGAAATGGATCCAAGTGGAGATGTAACAATATATATTAATAATGACAATGACAATTATATTATTGTATTTGGATACTTAACTCCTATTTCGTTTCCTGAGCAGGGCATGGAAAAGGGTGAAATAGTTAATAACGATGGTCTCAGATGCCAGTTGTACACTAGGTTTGCCAATGGAGTATATGATATCAATGTATTATATGGTGATTACCACGGTGCACATGTCGTAGTCAGTGATGAGAAATATAAAAAATATCAGGATGTTATTATGAATATTCTGAAAAGTGTATCAATAACAAATAAAATTTCCGCCCCTTCCGCGGGCGTACAATAACAAAGGCGACCGGCTGCACTGATCATTGTAAGAGGCACGGCGTATGGCTACAAAGTAAGCAGCTTTAATCCGCATCAATCAGGTAGCTTAATCAAGCACATTAATATCGATCCACGAGTACTGTGATGTGCTTGTTTAGTTGAAATCGGTAATTGTTTTATATGCCTATCTAGGTTTTGAACCTTATAGACCAGCAATTGCCAAAAGCAGATTCTTTACCAGGAGTTGTAAATAGTGAACAAATGTAAAACTTCGTGCGTGGCTCGTTCCTTACTAATCCTTGTTATCCTATATGCCTCTGGCCCTTGGCTGGCTAGTCTCAAGCAGTCTGCCCTGGAAACATTGGAACCTGGGCACTTCTATTTGGCCCAATTAGGATTATTTGTTTTAATAGGGGTGCTATTGGGATTTATTGAGCTTTTAGTACATGAAGTAAGAAATACTGGATCATGGGCATTAGATATCTTCAAAATGACTTTCGCTGGAATTCCATTAGGACTGTTCGCATGTACTCACTTGATTTACTTCAGCAACGGTGTTCCAACTCCAGTAATCCAAGTACTTGATCCCATAGTGCACACCGATGCTGGTCAGGTTGTGGCTGCTCAACTGATTTTTGGATATATAGTAATTACGTCATTTCATAAAAGTCAGTCTACATCTGATTAGGCACCAATAATATTCCCCCTCCCAAGAAGTTAACAATAAGGCTTCTTGCCAATAATAAATAAGCTTCAAATGTCTCGCGAAGGGTTTGCACACCCCCTGACAAAAATGCACACCCCTACCTTGGAATCGTTGAAAGGTAGACTAGGGGTGTGCATTTGTATCATTTTATAGTAGGTTATCCATAAATTATACCATCTATTGATAAGGTACAATAAGTTTCGCAAAATTGAATAGCGACTATAAAACAAGCGGACATGGGCGCAGCCACTTGGTAAGATAAAGTTACCACACAAAATCTGCCAAGAAAGGAGCCACGTAACCATGTCCAATAAAATTATACACTTAAACGAAGGGGCCATAAAGCTCGAGCTTAAGGAGTTGGTCCGCAACAGCGTAGAAGAAACCCTGAATGAAATGCTGGAGAAGGAAGCCCAGGAGTTGACCAACGCGGAACGATATGAGCGTACCCAAGATCGCCAGGGATATCGCTCCGGGCATTACGAACGTAATCTGACCACCTCCTCGGGAGATGTAAAACTCAAGATGCCCAAGCTCAAGGGGGTGGCTTTTGAGACAGCCATCATCGAGCGTTACCGACGGCGGGAAAGCTCAGTGGAGGAAGCCCTGATCGAAATGTACTTGGCCGGTGTCTCAGTACGGAGGGTAGAGGATATTACGGAGGCCCTTTGGGGCACCAAGGTGTCAGCTGGTACGGTCAGCAATCTCAACAAGAAAGTCTACGAGCATATCGAAGCCTGGCGCAACCGCCCTCTAAAAGGCAATTATCCCTATGTCTACTTAGACGGGATCTACCTTAAACGTAACTGGGGTGGAGAGTATGAAAATGTAGCAGTGTTAATCGCCATGGCTGTCAACGCCGATGGCTATCGTGAAGTAATCGGAGCTGCTGAGGGAATGAAAGAGGATTTGGCAAGTTGGCAGAATTTCCTTCGAAGCTTAAAACAGAGGGGTCTAACCGGCACCTTATTATTCATCGGTGACAAGAATCTAGGTCTACTTGAAGCGGTCAACGAAGTCTATCCCGATGCTAAGTACCAGCGCTGCACCGTACATTTCTACCGCAATGTTTTCTCTGTGACACCACGCTCTCGGATGAGAGAAGTGGCGGCGATGCTTAAAGCCATCCATGCCCAGGAAAACAAAGAGGCGGCCAAAGAAAAGGCCACCGCTATAGCCGCCAAGCTAAAAGACATGAAACTCAAGGAGGCGGCCAAAAAGATTGAAGACGGGATCAATGAGACTCTTACCTATATGGACTTTCCGGACGCACACTGGACCAAACTTCGCAGCAATAATGTCATTGAGCGGTTAAACCGTGAGATCCGCCGCCGAACCAGGGTGGTTGGCACCTTCCCTGATGGGAATTCAGCACTAATGCTGGTCTGTGCCAGGCTACGGCACGTGGCTAGCAAATCTTGGGGCAATAAAAGGTACATGTGCATGAAGCCGCTAGAGGAGATGCAAAAAGAAACAGCCAATCAGATTGCTGGTTAGCTGCCAATTACCAAGTGGAAATTCAAATTTGCGAAAAACTATTGACGGTACC
>JAXDBN010000021.1:0-5616 GCA_034678805.1 Syntrophomonadaceae bacterium | reverse complement strand
TGAATAAAGCATTGGCGATGAACAAGCTGGTATTGTTGTGAAGACTCATCTGCCACCATTTAGCCACGAAAAACTGAGGCAAGAGCACGGTGATAACATCACCCGGTTGGGAAGCATGTTCTTCCGAATCGATGTATTCCTTTAATGGACCAATCACCTCGCGATAGGGTGATTGTTTCACTACCAGGGGTATGTCAGTGTTCAACATAGTCCATTTTCTTACCAGCTTGTCAGCTTCCCCTTCATAAGGTTCAACATGAAACGCGGCCACATTGTTGGTCAAAGTGCGGGCATAACGCAGGGCTTTGACTACCATTGCATTAAGGCTGTCAATAGGTACGATTACGTGATGAGCATAGGCAGGGGCAAGTTGTATCTGACTCAGAGCTTCGTTGGGAATATCCAGCTGTTCAGCCACCGACTGGTAATGCCTTTTGATTCTTAACATCACCAAAACAATAAGCGGCACCACAACAAATACGATCCAGGCACCCTCGGTAAATTTGGTTACCCCAATAATTGCTGCGGCGACAAAAGTGGTAACTGCTCCCAGTCCGTTAATAAAGGCCTTGTAATGCCAACCAGGTGTTTTCAGCCGCAGCCAGCGAATCAACATACCCGTCTGGGACAAGGTAAACGAGGTAAAGACCCCTATTGCGTACAGACCGATGAGGAGATGGGTATCAGCTTCAAACACGATTACCAGGATAATGGCCAAGATAGTCAGGATGGTAATACCGTTATTGAAGTTAAGCCGGTGCCCCCTGAGTGCCATTTGGCGTGGGGCATAGCCGTCCTGGGCCATTATTGAGAGCAGGGTCGGAAATCCTGCAAAAGCCGTATTGGCAGCCATGGCGAGGATTAAGGCAGTAGTCGCCTGAATAAAATAAAACATAGCCCCCTGGCCGAAAATAAGCAGACTCAGCTGGGCGATTACCGTTTGACGGGGATCAGGAACAGTTTTAAACAAATAGGCCAGGTAGGCAACCCCGCCAAAACAAATCAAGATCGATAAGGCCAGTAAAACATAGACGATCTTGGCGTTTCTGCCAGCAGGCTCCTTGAAATTAGGTACCGCATTACTTATTGCTTCTATCCCGGTCACTGCACTGCAGCCGGACGCAAAAGCTCTTAACAGCAGGAAAATCAATACAGCATGAGTAGTCCAGGATACTGGTTCACTGGCTGGAAACGGTGAAGCAGCCAATGGGATGCCATGTGCCCTTTGCACAAGGCCAGCTACCACCAAGGATATAATTGCAATTATAAAGGCATAGGTAGGCAAGCTGAAAATCCGGGCCGATTCCCTAATGCCACGAACGTTACCAATCAGCAAAAGAAGGATGAAGATCACACTGATATCCACCCGATAGATATGCAAGCCGGGCACAGCTGAAGTTATGGCCGCAACCCCGGCACAAATACTCACCGCTACTGTTAAGGTATAATCTACACATAATGATGCGCCTGCTACTAATCCGGCCAGGGGACTTAAATTTTCTTTGGCCACAATATAGGCTCCGCCGCCACGCGGATAGGTATCCACCACCTGGCGATAGGAAGTAATTAAGATAGCCATTAAAACAATAATGATGCCAGCGATACGAGGCATCCAGATGAAAGAGACAGCGCCTAGGACAGGTACTAGAACCAAAAGTATTTCTTCGACCGCATATGCCACTGAAGAAATAGCATCGCTGGACAAAATGGGCATACCCCAGAATACGCTAAGTTTCTCCTCCTGTAGGCGGCTGGTCTCCATTCTTTGACCAAATACCCACCGAGCCATTTGACTAATCATATTTAGATCCGACCTTTCCTGAGAGATTATCTATGCCAGCCCAAATTGTGAAAGGCTGCAAAAAAATTTTAGGCAATGGGCAAATATATCTATGTTCAGTCTAGAACCTGCATATATAAAATATCTGTAATGAAACCATTAAAAATGTATAAAGAAAATATATATATACCTTATTTACTGATACTTGGTTGCAGGTTAATAAAGAATGCCAAAAAACGATTGGGAATGTGATAGAATCCTAGTGAAAAAGAGCGGGAGCCGCTCCGTAGTGAATTTTTTAATTTAGGGTGGGGAGATTTTCATGAACAGGCTTCCAATCAGGCAGCTGGTTGAATTGATAATGCGCTGCGGGGATATTGATAGCAGGTTTGTCTCCAGGGATACCATGTTAGAGGGAGCTAAAGCTCATCGTGCCCTGCAGAAGAGCAATCGTGATTTATATGATGATTATAAGAGTGAAGTTGCCCTGTCCGGGGAGTATTTATGCGATGGTGTAAGCTATACCCTGGAAGGACGTGCCGATGGTATTTTCAGCCAGGATGGAAGATACACCATCGAGGAGATAAAAACTACCCTCCTGCCTCTCAATTTGATCGAAGAAGATTATAATCCCGCCCACTGGGCCCAAGCTGAATGCTATGCATATCTTTTCGCTGCCCAGAACCAGCTGGCGGAGTTATCGGTGCAGCTGACCTATTTTAACCTGGATAATAATGAATGCAGAAAATTTACCCGTGATTTTGCAATTGGTGAATTGCAGAGCTTCATTGGCATGCTGATAGAGAAATACTCACTGTGGGCCAACTTTTCGTCTGAATGGCAGTTGACCCGGGATCATTCGGTAAAGACTGCTGAATTTCCTTATCCATTTTATCGCAGAGGGCAAAGGGAGTTGGCCGTAGCTGCTTATCGAACAATTTGCCGCAAGGGAAAGATGTTTGTCCAGGCTCCCACTGGCATCGGCAAAACCATATCAGTTTTGTTTCCGTCCATTAAGTCGGTGGGAGAGGGTAAAAGCGCAAAAATATTTTACCTTACTGCTAAAACCATCACCCGCCAGGTTGCCGAGGAGGCCTTTGAGACAATGAGGAGCGGCGGGCTTAGAATGAAAACCTTGACGCTTACCGCTAAAGAAAAGGCATGCTTCTGTGAAAAAGCTGTCTGTCACCCTGATTACTGTGAATATGCCAAAGGACATTATGACCGTATCAACGAGGCCATTTTAGATATTATCAGAACCTGTGATGACCTGTCGCGAAACACCATCGAGACTTATGCCCGTAAACATAGAGTATGCCCCTTCGAATTCTCCCTCGACCTTGCCCTTTTAGCTGATTGCGTAATCTGTGATTACAACTACGTCTTCGATCCAAGGGTTTATTTGCGTCGTTTTTTTGCCGAGGGCAGCGGTGACTATATTCTCCTTATAGATGAAGCCCACAACCTGGTGGACCGGTCAAGGGAAATGTTTTCGGCGCAGATTTTCAAGACCGATTTCTATAGAATAAAAAAGGAATATAAGGGGCGTAAAAAAGCCCTGGATAAAGTACTTAACAGCATTAACAGGTTTATGATTGATTTGCGCAAACAGTGCGATGCTCAGGGTCGCTTGAGCAGTGCTGAGAAACCCAAAGAGCTGATTAACCTGGTTGATAAATATATAGCCACCTGTGAGCTGATGTTAAAAGAAAACCGTGAATTAGGTGAAGACAGTGCTTTTCTGCAGCTGTACTTCGATTGCCTGGGTTTTATGACTATTGCCGATTTTTATGATGAACGATATATTACCCTGGTAGAGGCAGACCGGGAGAATGTGATGGTGCGGATGTTTTGCCTGGATCCGTCTTATCTGCTTAGCGAGGCTTTCAAACGCGGATCTTCAGCTATTTTGTTCTCAGCTACCTTAACACCGCTGATGTATTTCCGCGAGATTCTGGGCGGCAGCCCAGAGGACAGGCTGTTGTCACTCGATACCCCCTTTGACCGGGACCACTTGTGTATTATGATCGCGGACCATATATCAACCAAATATAATAACCGGGAGCTTAGCAGGGGACAGGTAGTTGGCCTCATTGGGTCCTTTGTTTCGCGCCAAACGGGGAACTATATTGTATACCTTCCATCCTATAAATACATGAATGATGTTTATGAAAGCTTCATTGCATCTTATCCGGAAATATGCGCAGTAGCACAGATGTCTATGATGTCAGAGCCAGAACGCGAGAGTTTCTTGTTGGGTTTCGATGAAAACCCGGATAAGACTCATGTGGCATTCTGCGTGCTGGGCGGTATATTTTCAGAAGGAATAGATCTTAAAGGTAACCGGCTTATTGGAGCGGTAGTAGTGAGCGTGGGACTGCCTCAACTCAGTTACCAACAGGATATAATCAAAGAATACTTCGGCCAAAAAAACGGGATGGGTTACGAATATGCCTATATGTATCCGGGAATGAACAAGGTACTGCAAGCCGCCGGCAGGGTAATACGTTCGGAAAACGACAGGGGGGCCGTTCTTTTGATTGATGAAAGGTACAGCCGCCGGGATTATAAGAAATTGTATCCCAAACACTGGCAGGGACGGATTAAAATAAAGGACAGCGATACCATGGAAAAAATCTTACAGTCCTTCTGGTCGAATGAACCGTAAAAAACTACTGGCACTGGTTATTGGCATAAATTTTATAAATGCATAAAAGGAGGCACCATGGAAAAAACGTTTACCATACGTGATGCGATCCAGCAGGATATCCCAACAATTCTAGGGCTAATCAAGGATCTGGCCCGGTATGAGAATCTGCTGGCAGAAGTCGAGGCCAACGAAGAGACGCTTAATAAATGGTTATTTGTCAAGGAGAAGGCTGAGGTGCTGATAGGAGAATATGATGGCGTAGTTGTGGGTTACGCACTGTTCTTCCATAACTTTTCTACCTTTGTTGGCCGGGCTGGTATATACATAGAGGATTTATATATTAGGCCTGAGTTTCGCGGCCGGGGCTTTGGCAAGACATTTTTTAAATATCTGGCCAAAATCACCTTGGAGAGAGGGTGCGGAAGATTGGAATGGGCATGTCTGGATTGGAACCAGCCCAGTATCGATTTTTACCTCTCCATGGGCTCACGAGCAATGGATGAATGGACTATTTATCGCCTCACCAAAGACGACCTGGCAGCTTTGGCCAAGGAATAGCACTCGATTAAAAGAGGATAATACAACAAAGCAGCTATGCCGATAAAAAGCTACTTTACAAATTGTTTCGAATTGTCTATTATTGGGTGACAAGGATACTCTTGATAAAGGCAAACCTGTCGAAAGGCGGGGACGCAAAGCTACGGGTCTAAGACCGTGAGGTTATGATAGCCGGGTTGCCGGGAGCAGATATTGGGGATAATACCTGCTTGGCGATAATCCAGGCAGGTTTTTTTGTCTTAGTCTACAGTATTTTAGAAAGAAGAATGAAGTCGGATGATCGAAACGAATGTTACTCGTAAAGAAATTATTCTGACTATTGCCGTCCTGGTAGCAGGTTTATTGTTTACCCTGTCTCCCTACAGAATCAGGGTGGCAGTTCAAGCCGAACAAGCCAACGCCATTGCTGCCACCGAGATAGCTATAGTTGGGCAGCATTTGCAGATTGATAATCAAAGCTTGGACATCCAGGCAAAATCAGCTTTATTTATTGATTCTTCTTGCCGCCAGCTTATTTCCGATGTAATGCTTATACCCGCTGAGCGGCGGCCCTATCTGATTATAACCGCGGATACCCAGCCCGATTTCGTTCCCCCTGAACTGCCCTATTACTGGTCGCCCAATACCG
>JAXDBN010000020.1:0-2794 GCA_034678805.1 Syntrophomonadaceae bacterium | reverse complement strand
GTTATTGTATCGTTCCAACGCCGTTTTCAGGAAAGCCAGCCGTCTGCTCTGCTGTTCGAGGAACGCGTCCAGGCCGATTTCAGTAATCAGTTGTTGGTTGGCCATTACCCGTCTATGCGTGACGAAGGAATCGCGTTCGCCGGTTTCCTGGTCGAATCTTGGGCAGGGGAATTCTTCGCACTGGGCACAAACCTCTAATCCATGTTTCTTAACGCAGCAAGTAATAAACGGGCAGGATGGGTGCCGGTCTGAGAAGCCTGGGCCGCCGCAGCCGGGGCAGCGCGATGTGCCGTCAGTATAAAAACGGGGACATAATCCGCAGTCTATCCCACAGCAGCCTAAGGTCGGATATCGGCGTACCCATTCTTTCATACTCTAATCTCCCCATACCATATTTTGTTGGCGCTCCCCAAAACAGAACTCCCGGTGCATTTAGTGCAGCATTTACTTGTGTCAGGCGGTGCCGTCTATGTAATATATCGCACTTATACAAACCCGTTGGTCCACAATAAAGATGATCCACAGCCTGGGATTACCGCATAAACATCCCGACCCTCTTCGCCGCTGTAACGACCCGCTGCAAACAATATAATACTTCTTTCCGCCATTATACAACTCGTCCCCGGTAGGATTCAGGGTTAATTTCAGGTTGCCTCACCCTTTGTGGTTTTATGGGTTATGCCATGTTTCCCGGACGGGTCGGCGGTGGAATTATAGGGAATATTGAGGTTGGCCGGTCAAGGGGTCCAGGCGGAAAATATCGCACATCTCACTTAGAATCTGTAGGTTGGCCAGACCGACATTCATTACCGTATCATTGCCGCCATAATATATAGCCACCGTATCATCTTGACCGGTTAAGGCGCCGCAGCTGAATACTACATTGGGAACGTGGACATAGTCAGTCTCTCTCACTGAACAATCACGAACACTGGGCATCAAAATCGGTTTGGCACTGATACGAATTTTATCCGGATTGCTGGGGTCCTCAAGATCATGGAAAGCCACGCCCAAGCTGTAAGGATAGCCGGCCATGGTTGCACGCACTCCATGAAAGATATTCAGCCACCCATATCGAGTCCTGACCGGCGGGGCACCCGGCCCGATCTTGGCCTGGAATGCACTGGGCCCGTGACCGCTTCTCATAACTACATTACCGGTTTCCCATGGTCCGGTAGGACTTGGGGCAAAACCCGCACTTATTTCTCCAAAGGAGCCGCCGATGTGACCGGTGCCGGCAACTTCCCTTGCTTTGTCGTTGGGACGAAGCAGGGCAATCCATTGGCTGTTACGATCCGGTTCAGGAAATATAACCACATTGCGCATATCCTGGTCGGAAATCGGGCCATAGCGAACCACGGTCTCGAAGTCCTGGGTTACGGCCATCATAACCTTGACTCTATCCGGAATCTGCTGGTGGTAGGCACTGTAAGTCAATATATATGTTGCATTCCCAACCGGATTAATCCGGACGTCTTCCACCCCGCCCGCCTCGGTTTCAATCACAGAGTCAATATCGACACCTTCAGCATATATATCATCTCCGGTTGCAGGCAGCAAAAACGGCCTGGGATCGACCGTCCAATCATTTAGGCCATATTCGCTGACAGCTTTGCCTATTACACTGCGGCCATCAGCAATATGGGAACGAAACAGCATTATAATATGGTTTTGGCCATCCGCACCGGTTACTTTGGCCATTCCCGCATTATGAACCGTGTAGGTGTGTAAACGGGCATCGCCGCCCCACACTTTATTAACATCATGGCATGTCAATATCGGGTTACCGGGATAGCGTAAAACCGGCTCATTTATTGTTACAGTTCCCGCCAATCCGTTGTACTCAACCTGTGCTTCGGTGCAGCTCATTTCAATTCTCCTCAAGGTTGGTATCTGCCTGTATCTAAATTTCAATGTCAATTATCAAGGATAATCTTTTTGGCAGCGGCTTTTATTATCTGCCGGGATTGATTGTAGTCCTTCCAGGGATCATCTTTCATGGCCAAACGTGATTGGACATTGGCCACCGTCCAATGCGCCCCGCCGGTCAAAACCGGAAGCTCCTGCCATAAACAGGGGATCGATATCCCCAGGCCTGCGCGGGCCCGGACTGAATAGGCCTCCGCCGTGGTGGCCCCGCGCCCATTTCGGTTGTAGTCGATGTAGATCTTGCCCACCCGGTTGCGGGATCCGGCGATGTCAGTGAAGTAATCAGGTATGACCCTGGCCAGGTGACTGGCTGCCCCTTTAGCAAAGGCTTTCACCGTGTCCCAATCATCCCTGGGTTTCAGAGGCACCACTATATGCAGCCCCTTGCCTCCGCTGGTTTTAAGAAAGCTCTGCAAATCCAGTTCCTCCAACATGGTGCGGGTTAATTGAGCTGCTTCAACCATCATGGTCCAGCTGACCTCTTCTCCCGGATCGAGATCAAATATGATCCGGTCCGGCTTCTCTATATTCCGTGCAGTGGCATTCCAGGTGTGAAACTCGACAACATTCATTTGGGCGGCGCCGATCAATGCTTCCCTGGAATCGATTGCTATAAGAGCTGGATGACCCGGGTCCAGATTAGGGTCCAGCTCTTTTAACCCGGGTATTTTTGATTTGTCGGCATGCTTCTGAAAAAACAGCTGACCCTGCAAACCGTCGGGGGCGCGCAAAAATGCTGCCGGGCGCTGGCGAAGAAACGGCAGGAGCCACGGGGCAGCTGCCTGGTAATAATTGACGATATCCAATTTCTTCAGCCCGGTGCTGGGATCGACCACCCGTTCCGGATTGGTTATATAGAGGCCGG
>JAXDBN010000019.1:0-3447 GCA_034678805.1 Syntrophomonadaceae bacterium | reverse complement strand
GCCTTAAAGTCAACCGGTTCCAACAATTCACCGGGACGCGTAGTGATAGGTTTTCTGTCTTTTAACACGATCTTCTGTAATTCCTGGGGAAAACCACCAAAAGGCTGCCCCATCATACCCTCGAAATATGATATGGCTGAATCAGGGAAGCTCATGGTTTTACCCTTCTCGATAATATTGTCTGGGGTAAGGTCGTTCTTGACCATGAATATGGCCAAGTCACCAACCAATTTGGAGGACGGTGTAACCTTAACAATATCCCCCAGCATCTCGTTAACGGATTTATACATCTGTTTTACTTCTTTAAACTTGTGACCTAATCCGAAACTTTCCACCTGTGGTTTCTGGTTGGAGTTTTGCCCGCCTGGGATCTCGTATTTATACACTTCTGCCGTGCCCGATTTCAAGTCAGATTCAAACTGACTGTAAATCGGCCGTATATCATCCCAATAATCAGCGATTTCCTGAATTTCGTCGAGATTGATACCGGTACAGCGGCTGGTGTTCTCAAGAGCTGCCACTACCGAGTTCAGGGCCGGCTGACTGGTTGTTCCGGCCATGCTGTTGAAAGCAGTATCCGCTATATCTACCCCGGCTTCGGCAGCCATCAGTACGGTGGCCACACCGTTGCCGCTGGTATCGTGAGTATGGAGGTGAATCGGCATCGATATCTCTTGTTTTAAAGCCCTTATTAATTTGACTGCTGCATAAGGTTTCAGAAGACCAGCCATATCTTTAATGCCCAGTATATGTGCGCCCATTTTTTCGAGTTCCTTGGCGGTACGCACGTAATAATCCAGGGAGTATTTATCCCGGCTGTTGTCCAGAATGTCTCCCGTATAACAGATACATGCCTCGGCAATCATACCGGTTTTAAGGGTTTCATCAATGGCTACTTCCATTCCCTTCAACCAGTTAAGGGAATCAAATATTCTGAATACGTCTATGCCAGCATCCGCGGCCTCACGTATAAATGTCCTGACCACATTGTCCGGATAATTGGTGTAACCGACCGCATTCGCTCCCCGCAGCAGCATTTGCAGCATAACATTGGGGATTTTTTGCCTGAGTTCCGCCAGCCGTTCCCACGGTGATTCATGTAAGAAGCGATAAGCCACATCAAAGGTAGCTCCACCCCACATCTCCAGCGAAAAAAGATCTTTGCCGAAATAGGCCGTGGCTTCAGCAATCCTTGACATGTCTACGGTTCTTATCCGGGTAGCAGTCAATGACTGGTGGGCATCGCGCATGGTTGTGTCTGACAGCAGCAGTTTTTTCTGGGCTTTGACCCATTTAACAACGCCCTCAGGACCGTTTTTCTCAAGAAGTTGTTTGGTCCCGCTTAATTTGTAGTGTTCAGGTAGTTTAGGGACTCTGGGTACATCGTAGTCGCGTTTGACTCCTTTGCTTTCGTTCACGACTTTGTCTCCGATAAATCTCAGTACTTTGACTTCATGGTCTTCGCGGGGACTGATGTCAAATAACTCGGGGGTATGATCTATAAATCCTGTATCGCACTCACCGTTTAAAAACTTCGGATGAGATAGAACGTTGAGCAGAAAAGCATCGTTGGTTTTGACACCGCCGATAACCTGTTCGCGCAAAGCCCGCTGGGCTTTTTGGATGGCATCCTCGAAGGTACGCGAAAAAGCCGTCACCTTCACTAACAGGCTATCATAGTAAGGACTTATTACTGACCCGGTATAACCATTGCCGCCGTCGAGGCGGACACCGAATCCGGCCGCCGTACGATAAACATCTATTTTACCGGTATCCGGGGCAAAACTATTGGCGGGATCTTCGGTGGTGACCCGGCATTGGATAGCATATCCCCTGGTCTTCACAGCGCATTGACGAGGAATGCCGACCTCTTTTGAATTCAGCTTATAACCCTGAGCTATCAGGATCTGGCTTTGTACGATATCGATCCCGGTTACAATTTCACTAACCGTATGTTCTACCTGAATACGGGGGTTCATTTCTATAAAGTAATGCTGCCCCTGTTTGTCGAGCAGAAATTCAACCGTACCCGCGTTACGATACTTAACCGAACGGGCAATTTTGAGCGCGTCTTCGCAAATGGTTTTCCTCTGTTGTTCGGTAATAGCAAGGGCTGGAGTGAATTCAATCACCTTTTGATGTCTTCTCTGGATTGAACAATCACGTTCATAAAGGTGAACGATACTGCCGTAATTGTCACCCAGCACCTGCACCTCGATATGTTTGGGGCTCTCCAAGTATTTCTCAATGAATATGTCATCAATTCCAAACGCTTTACGGGCTTCATTCTTGGCACTATGGAATTCACGCAGCAAATCATTTTCGTTTCTGACAATTCTCATTCCCCGGCCGCCGCCTCCGGCAGAAGCCTTAAGCATTATAGGATAACCGCTAAGTCTGGCAAACTCAACCGCTTCCTGGTCGGATTGGATGGCTTTTTCCACCCCGGGGATGGTCGGAACCCCGACCTTGTTAGCAATTATTTTGGATTTTATCTTATCCCCCAATTGGTCCATCATTTCCGGGGTAGGTCCTATGAACACTATGCCGGACTCAATACACTTCTGGGCAAATTCATAATTTTCCGCCAGGAATCCATAACCGGGGTGAATCGCATCGACTCCTTTTTTTATCGCCAGTCCAATGATTTCTTCGATCCCCAGGTAAGCTTCGACGGGGCCTTTATTGTTACCGATAAGATATGATTCATCAGATTTCGTGCGGAACAGGGCTAATTTATCTTCCTTGGAGTACACAGAAACCGTTCTGATACCCAATTCATGACAGGCCCTGATAATACGAATGGCAATCTCGCCACGGTTGGCTATCAAAACCTTCTTGAATTTCTTAACCATCACCATACCTCTTTCTCCTCAAAATATCCCTGTATATTATACTCTAACCTCTTAGTCAAAATCTGCCCCCAAAATAAAGTATGCAAAAAACACATAAAAATGTAAATATATCGGGCCTCCAAGAAGTCTTTTGAGCATCACATATTTGGGGTGCGGTTGGTGAAATACTAAGAACGTCAATTCGCAATGAAGGCAGGTAATATATATGAACAAACAAGGCGTCTCAGCTTTTCACCTTACCATGCTGGCTTTAGGTACTGTAGTCGGGGGTTCCTTTTTTCTGGCTACTTCAATAGCTATGCGGGCGGCTGGACCATCAATAATCATTGGCTTCATACTGGGTGGCATTTTAGTCTACATAATACTAAATGCCCTGTCGGAAATGACAGTGGCCAACCCCTGTGTTGGCTCCTTCAGAACCCATGCTTCCCAGGCTTATGGTCCCTTTGCAGGATATCTGGTGGGGTGGGTTTATTGGACCGGGTTAGTTTTGAGCATGTCCAGTGAAGCAACCGCAGCGGCACTGTTGATTAGGATCTGGTTTCCGCAGTTGTCGCTGCCGCTGTTGTCAATGGGAATCGTATTGGCCGTA
>JAXDBN010000018.1:0-2998 GCA_034678805.1 Syntrophomonadaceae bacterium | reverse complement strand
CATATGCTTGACGCGCTGCGTGCCGTTGCCGTGGAGAACGAACCAAACCCGGCCAAAATTGACTGGAAATGCTGACCGCGGCCCTTCGAGCACCTGAACATTTGGTCGGAAGTTATCAGGGGGTGGTGTTATGGATAATTACACAAAGGAAGAATTGGAAGAAGCACTTCGAGCTATAGCTTCAACGATTAATAAATGTGAGAAAGTACTGCCAAAGCTTAAACAAGGTACTTCTCTGCACACGTTGCTTATTCGTAGAATTAAAGCGCTCCATATAGCATTGACATTAATCACAAGGGAATTAGAAGAATAAAAAATAATCACCAACGGAGGATGAAATTTTCGTTTGAAAGGCTGAATAAAATAATAGGGAGGTGTCATTTATGCCGGCTTATGTGCTAATTGAAATAGAGATTTATAATAGAGATATGTATCTCCAGTATATCGAGAAAGCCAAACCGATAGTGGAGAGTTATGGCGGCCGATATGTAATCAGGGGCGGACCCATAACGAATCTTTTTGGGGAGTGGAACCCGGAGAGAATTATATTGATAGAATTCCCCTCACTTGAAAACATACACAAATGTTTCAATTCTGAAGAATATCTGCAAATTGCATATCTCAGGGAGGATTCAGTCATAACCAGGGCTATTATTTTGGAGGGCTATGAAGCAAAATAAGTAGGATCCCTTATCGACAAGTAAGCGGACTGAGATTTAAAAGGGGCGTTAGAATCCCTATTTGTTCTTGAGCCAATAGTATAAACATTAGTTAAAATTATAAGCAATATGTCTAAATTATCCTAACCAACGAGAAAAAGCTTCAATTTTGCGTAAAAGACTACTAAGGTAAAAGGAAGAACACAAAGGCAAAAGCGTATTTGTTATGATTTTGATTAAATTTTGTTTAAATTGAATATTGGCTGCAGGATTCGGCAGAAATTTATGGAAATTTCATATAAATAGATGAAAAGGATGAGCGAAACAGGTTTGCACCGAAATCGACTCATTTTAGTTGTTTCTGGGCATAAAATTCTTGCTAAGACTTGTGAAAGGGGTAAGGTGATGTCATTTTTCAACTTCTTTAAGTTTGACAAAAAAGAAGAAGCTGAAGAGGAATATGTTGTAAGGGGTTTAGGAACTACAACATTATACGCGCTGGTTGCCCAGGCAGAAAACACCGGAAAAAATAGGTTTACCCAGACTGTAACCGTCCCGGGTTCGTTTGAAGAACTGGCTGAAAAAGTACGGGCTCAGTTCGGATGCAATGATGCGGCGGTTGTATTCGTTTCGCCCAGGGTTTGGAACCCGCCTGGTATTTCCTCCGTCGACGAAAATGAACTTGCGGCCAAGTTTCCCTATATAGTAAATCAAGCGGCGTCCTACCTGAATAGTAAGGAGGTATACAAGAGCCGGATAGAACTGATCAATCACGGTGTAGTGATCCCTAATTATGCCAGCGGGAGAATATTGTTCGTTTATAAGACCTGAGACGATGTAATCCATTTCTAACACCTATCTTCTGCTACAATTAATACAACCCAGTCATGTTAATCCTCTGTTGTTCCCTCATAGCCAGGGTTGGATTTCTCAGATTTTGGATCCGGATATACCAGCCAGAAGTTAGGAGAATAGAAGTGTTAGATATTATAGGGATAGGTTCGCTTAATATCGATTTTATTGCCGATGCTGGAGTGGTCAAGGCTTTACCGCCAGATAAAGTCAGCAGGGCATTACAGGGACTGGAATGCGGAGTGGAGCATCCTTTTGGACCTGGCAGCCTTAATAAGATCATCATGGAATTGGGGATAGAATCCTTTAGGACTGCCTATGGCGGATCGGCCTTCAATACCATACACGCTATTGCCACGCTGGATCCAGCCATTCATACCGGCTTTGTAGGAATTGCGGGCCGATCAAACGACAGCCCGTTGGATTTTATAAAGTTAATGCAGGAAATATCTATAGATCACAGCTATGTCGGCAATGGCCATGAAGAGAGCGGCGGATTATGTGTCTGCATTAATCACGGGGGAAGAAGATCGCTGCTGCTTTGCCCGGGCTGTAATTCCCTGATGGCGGATCATCTCCGCAAAAACTACAACGGTATACTCAAATACATAAGTCAGGCACGCGTTCTGCATGTAACATCATTCATGGATGATTCAACCCCTTCTATTCTGGCCGGGATATTAGAAGACGCTAAGAATATTAATCCCTTATTAAAGATCAGTTTTGATCCCGGTTATAATTGGGTCAAAAATATCAGTCCAGCTGTTTGCAGAATACTGCAAATTACGGATGTTCTTTTCCTTAACCAAACTGAATTTAATTTGCTGGCGAATAGCCAGGCGGATATGGCCGATTACCAGAAAGCCAACCAAATTTTCAGCGATTACGATTTGCCGGAGACAATTCTGGTATTAAAGAAAAAGCTTGACACTAAGCTTTTTCGCCGTTCAAACTATACCATTACTGAGCAAAGCTATCCCTCACTGGTCATAAACGAAAATGAGATCATAGATGCTACCGGGGCCGGGGATCTATTTGCGGCAGGATTTCTTATCCAGTTCTTAAAAGGTGCCCCGATGGGGGATGCGGTGTATTTAGGGATGCGGTTTGCCGGGGCCAAGATGACAAACCGAACCGCAGAATTATACCGGGAATTGACCAGGATTTATTCGATATATTCGGCAAAGCTGTCCAATTCATAAAGGCTAAACCCGAAAAACATGGGGATACACGGTGCGAACACCAATATATCCCCATATGGAAGTCAAGACTATTGCATCGGTTGTTGGAAATTTTGGGCCTGCAGCTCTTGAATCTTTTGTTCCCCCTGTTTAATGTAGTCTTCTTGAGCAGGGTTCAGGATTAGCATTAATTGCTGCAATTCTCCCACATGACGCCTTTCTTCATTGGCAATATGGGTTAGTACCTTTTTTACCCGTGCATCATCAGTGGCCAGTATATGCGCTTCATAACCCATAATAGCCTCT
>JAXDBN010000017.1:0-19465 GCA_034678805.1 Syntrophomonadaceae bacterium | reverse complement strand
ATAGCCATGCGGATGCCAATCTCCCGCGTTCTTTCGGTCACCGATACCAGCATAATGTTCATTATACCTATACCACCTACCAGTAGGGAAACAGCCGCAATACCACCTAACAAAAATGAAAGCATTTTGGAGGTGTCCTCAACTGTACTTAAAAGTTCAGCAGTATCGCTAATTCTGAAATCATTGTCAGCCGTGTCGGCCAGGCGATGTCTCTGCCGCAAAAGGGTAGTAAGATATTCCTTCAAAGGAGTTAAAGACTCCTGGCTGGCAGCCTGGACACTGATAGAACGAACCGTATTGCCGCCGCTCATTCGCTGCTGAATGGTGGTTAAAGGTATGTAGATTATATCATCCTGGTCATTGCCAGAACTGCTGCCTTTGTCCTCCAAGACTCCAACGACAGAAAATGTCAAACCGTTTATTCTGATATTCTCACCGACCGGGGTACCTCCCCCCGGAAAAAGGTTTTCAACCACGGTGCTGCCGAGAACCGCGACCCGTTTGATACCGTCCAGATCTTCCTCCGTGAAGAAACTGCCTTGACCCGTATCCCAGCTTTTGATACTCATTAATTCAGGCATGGTACCGTCAACGGTGGTCGTCCACGTATTATTTCCATAAGAAATGGTGCCGGAAGTGGATGATTCAGCGGCTACATATTTGACCAAGGGCAAGGTTTTGATCGCTTCCACGTCGGCATTGGTCAATTGGTTGGTAGTGGTGCCCCGGATCGGCCCGAATCCGCCCTGGGCTGATATTGTTAAAAGATTGGCCCCCATGCTTGATATTCGACTGGTTATACCAGAGGTGGTTCCCTGACCTAAGGCTACCATAATAATGACTGCGCCTACCCCGATTATAACACCCAACATGGTCAGGAAAGAACGCATTTTGTTAACCATCAGACTTTGCCAAGCCATTTTTAGACTGGAGAGCATGTCCATAATTGATCCCGCCTCAAAATAATTTTATACCATTTGCACGTGGGTAGAGTATTGCCATACTGGTTCGTCTTTGATAATCTGACCGTCAAGCAGCCGTATGATTCGCTCGCAATGCATGCCAATTTCGTTTTCATGAGTTATGATTACGACACTTACTCCATGTTCCCGGTTGAGTTTACCCATCAGGAGCATAATCTCTTCTGACGTGCGCGTGTCAAGTGCACCGGTAGGTTCATCCGCCAGGATCAAGCCGGGATCGTTGACCAGTGCACGTGCTATGGCTACCCGCTGCTGCTGCCCACCCGACAATTGCTTGGGTAAATGATGCTCTCTTCCTTCCAGACCCATCAATTTCAACACCTGCCGCCCACGTTTTTCTCTTTCTTTGCGCGATGTCACTCCTGCGTATATTAAAGGCAAACAAACATTATCCAAGGCCGTGGCCCGTCCAATCAAGTTGAAGTTCTGAAAGACAAAGCCGATTAAAGCACCTCGCATATGTGCTAATTGGTTGCGGTCCAGACCCATCACATCTTGGCCTGCAAAAGTATACAGACCAGAATCGGGCAGGTCCAGGCAGCCAAGGATATTCATCAGGGTTGATTTACCCGATCCAGATGGCCCCATAATAGCCACCATTTCCCCGGCATTGATATCCAGTGACAAGGATCGGATGGCATGTACCGGTTCCCCGGCTCCGTAGTAGGTCTTATTTATATTCGTTAACCTGATTAAATTTTCAGTCATTACTATTCACCTTCATATCTAGCCTAAAAACCACCCGGAGGCCCACCCATACCAGGGCCACCCATTTGGCCTGAGTTCCTATTACTCGAAGAAGACCCGGAATTAGCAGAAGTCGAATCAGTGCTGGTGCCCGAGCTCAACTGGGTAGTACCAACAACAACCTGATCCCCTTCGTTCAAACCTGCGCTGACTACATAATTGGAGCCATCGTTTATGCCTAAGGTAACAGATTTGACAACGGGATTGCCGTTTTCCATTACAACCACACACTTTCCGCCGCTCGCAGGTGCCTGGGCTGGATTGCTTTTTAAATAGGTCTGGGCATAACTTACTGCCATCATAGGTACGGTAACAGCGTCTTTTACTCGTTCAGTGATTATGGTGGCTGATACCGACATTCCCGATAAAAGCACATCATTCGGATCATCGCAGGAAATCAAAACCGGATAGTACTGTACATTGCTGACGGTGGAAGCCTGGGGGGTTATACGCACGACTTTTCCGCTGAAGGGTTTATCACTAAAGGAACTGCTGGTAAACTCGACATCCTGGCCCACTTTTACTTTGCCGATATCAGCTTCGTTTACCAATGCACTCATCTGCAGTTCATCACTCATGACGGTTAACAAGGTGCTCGAAGATGTGTTGATACCGTTAATGGATCCAACCTGGCCGTTGACTGCGCCAATAATACCATCGAAGGGTGCTACAATAGTAGCTTCTGCCATGTCAGACTGAGCCTGGGTCAATTTTGTCCGGTCGTTGGCCAGCTTAGCCTGGGCTAGTTCCAATTCCCATTCACTCTTTGTGGCATTATTTTCAGCAGTATCCAAATCGGACCGGGAGATTGCTCCAGCCCCAAAAAGCTCCTGCTGCTGGGCCAGGGTTTTAAGATTAGTATCCAGAGACAGTTGAGAGCTTTTTACGTTAATACTATCCTGTTCAACTGTATTTTCCGCCTGCTGCAGAGCAGTTTCGAGTGTGGCTGGGTCCTGCTCGGCTAAAATTTGACCTGCAGTTACATGGTCCCCGGGTTGAACATTTATAGCCGTTATTACGTCATCATTTTTAAAACCCATGTCAGAGGTGCGTACCGCTTCAAGTGTGCCAGTGGCTTCAATAGAGTCAGTAACTGTTCCTTTACTTACGACCGCAGTAGCGTATTTAACTTCGTTGCTGCTACCAGTCCACTGTTTGATTCCATATGCAGCAGTCGTCAAAATCGCAACTGCCACGACCACAGAAACAATCTTCTTGCTGGCAGACATACCGCGGATTTTTTTGCTGATGAGAACCTGTTTGACGTGTTGTGAATCTAATTTGCTATGCTCGTCACTAACTGTTAGATCCATATGGTCAACTTGAATATGTTCACTTTGGTTAGGATCAACGGGGATTTCTGACATTTACTTCACCACTCCATATCAAAAATTTAATAAATGAAAGTCCTTAGTATCTAATTGATGGACTTTGTAAAATAATTATGAGCTTCTCAGCTCTCACTACCTTAAAAAAGCCTGAAAGGTTTACCCGCTGTTATACTAAAAGTTCTGTTAGATTTGTGGATTACTTGGATATTCTATTCCGAATTCACAGACCCCAAATGAACGCTCTTAATAGATTATTATCTATTATCCATAACCTACCTGAAAACAAGCTGAATAAGAGCTTAAAGTTTGTTGCATAATCGGAGTGAACAAATATCATACGGCCGGAGACTGTTTCCTGTTTGTTCCAGATATTTATTGATACATTCGCTGATTTAAGATATAATACATACATAATTAAACATCTCCGATAATAGCAAACTTGGCGAAAGCCAAGGACGCAAAGCCACGGGTCTAAAGCATTATGCTATGATCGCCGGGTTGCCGAAGAGAAGCCAGTTAATCAGCTGCATGCTTCGGTATGCAGTTATTTTTTTCGGTGGAGATGGAAAAAGAAAGGAAGGTTGATCGAATGAAAAAACTATTGGCACTCCTGTTGACCCTCACCCTCACCCTTTCCATGTCCCTGTGCGCTTTTGCCGCTTCTGACAAAAGCAACAACGGCAAAGGAAATGGGTCGAACAAGTCCGAATCCCAAGCCACATCCACATCAGGCAGCGATGTCACTGTAACATCTGAAACTAGCGCATTGTGGACCAACAAGACCGGAAATCTTGTTAAGCTCTATACTGACGATGGAAAAAAAGTTATGTTCCCTGTACAAGCCCTGATGAACAATGGTGCAACAAAAGTGGACTGGGACACTGAAGCAGGTACCGTCACAGTTACAGGTACTAACAAGGTCACGGTGGTATTCACCCCCAACAGTACTACGGCCACTACCCAGGTACCAGTTGCCCTGGGGGATACTACTGATGCCCTGCAATTTACCTTAGATACGCCAACAGACCCAACTGTCCCAAGTACAACGGGTATAATTAATGGCGATATACTGATCACCATAACCGATCCTCTGACTGGAAATCTGATTGATGTAACCTTAACAATTGAAGGTACCTTTAATAATTACGAGGAGGCAACTGGTTATGGCGAAATCGTAGATGGAACTATCTCTGGAGTCTATGCCGATCAACCTATCAGCGGAACGATTACGGGCACCCTTTCTGACCCCGTATATGATTTAAACGAGGATTTTGTCAATTTTGCCATTCCTTTTACAAATGAAATTAGTAATGGTCGGGCCTATGTGCCAATCCAAGATTTGGATAGGCTATTTGGGACTGAATTGGTTACCGAATCTCCCGCTGCTGGCGAACCGGCTACCGACACTGAGATCCCTGTGGTCTAACTAAAGTGAAGGGAAAGACTGTGTCAGATAGGCCGGCTTAGATACTTGGAAGGCTGTGTTTAAATCAATTTTATCTAAATTGGAGTGTTCATGGCCAAGGACCAGCACTTTTTAAGATGCTGGTCCTTGGATCTCAACCAATCTTGGAGGGACAGAACATATTTTGACCGATCCAAAATATTCTGCTATAATCATCTAGCGATGTGCGCCCGTAGCTCAGTGGATAGAGCACCGGCCTCCGGAGCCGGGTGCGGAGGTTCGATTCCTCTCGGGCGTACCATTTTTTAAATGAATATCCACTCCGTAGTTCAGGTGTTCTGAACTTTTTTATTTAAGTGGAACAAAAACCATCCTATTAAGCATTAATAATTCTAACTACAATTCCTTAAATGTGCCCGATCCTCTATTTTCATTCCTCCCTAGAAAACACTGGATATTAGATGTAAATATTTCATCCAATAATTGACATACTAACCTTAAGCAAAATTTTAATTATTGGATGAAAGAAGATGTCACAATGAAATTAAAAAAAAATAATCCAGTATATTTGTGGTTGGTACTCGGACTATTAGCCCTGAATATAGTCGCCTTTATCCTATTTCAAGATCCCCGGCCAGGGGTTGCGGATCAGGGTGATTTTGACAGGGTTATGAATGTATCAGGCTTGGAGTTAACCAGTGAGGATTTGAATAACCCGTCATTTGTCAGATTCTTGAACCATCCGGTAACCGAGTACAGGATATCGGACGCGGGCATTTTACAGCAGTTGAGTAGGTTGAAAACTACCAGCATGTCTTATCTAATTATCCCAATAGGCCTAATATGCAAGGCATTGGGTACTACAGTATTCCAAACAACATATCTGGCTATCGCATATATCGTTCTTTATCTTTGGGCCCTATATATAATAATCAGGTGCTTAAACTTAAGCAGTCCCAAAATGATAATGGCTGCCCTATTAACCTTATTTGTACTTCTAGATGGTAATTACCTGGTATGGTTCAACAGCCTATATGGCGAACCGATGATGATCACTACCCTGCTTTTGTACATAGCCGCTTGGCTATATTATATTTATGGTCGTTATCACCAAGGTCCCCGGTTTGCGCTGCTTCCGCAAATGATGCTCATATTTTTCACGGCTTTTCTTTTTCTCGGGTCAAAGATGCAGGTGATATCAGCATTGCCGATAATCTGCCTCATGATTGGTATACTTATCAGAGATAACTGGCGGATGCTGACCAGACTCCAGCGCATGCTGCTGTTATTTTCCTCAATCCTTCTAATCGTTTACCCGATTAATATAAATATGAGTAACGCCAGCATCAACAATATAACCAAATATAATTCCGTGTTTTATGGAATCCTCAAGAGTTCAGAAACTCCCGGTCAGGATCTTATTGATATGGGATTGAATCCCAACCTGGCAGTTGACGCAGGCAAACATGCTTTTCTGCCCCAGGAGGAATATGCGAGGTATAATCCAGGGGCAATTATTACTCAACAAGAATTCTATAGCAAAATTACTAATCTCAGCCTGGTAAAGTTTTATATAACCCATCCTCATAGACTTATACAAGGTCTTGAATATACTGCCAGCCAGGCGTTTTCAACCAGTACGTTTTTGGGCAAATATTCGCAGGAATATAGTGGTATACCCATAAGAGACTTTAATAGGCTAACCCTATGGTCAAACATCCGTGAATTTTTTCCCAAAAAGCTTTGGTTTATAGCGGGTGTATTATTGAGTGTATTGGCAGTGTCTTGGAAGGAGTATACCCGAAACATGAAAAATGCCGGCTACAGAGCCAAGCTGGAATTACTGTGGGGTATAATGCTGATCGGAATATTGCAGTTCCCGATGCCCTTTGTGGGCAATGGTTATGCGGATACTGCAAAACAGCTTTTTTTATTCAACTTCATATTTGATATAATGTTGGTTCTGTCCTGCTGCTGGCTCCTATTCAAATTAGAAAATATTACCCATATTATTAGAGAGAAAACAGCCCCGCGAAAAAATGAAGCAGACTTAAAATCAGCAAGAGTGCCAGTCGAATAAACAAAATAATATTATCAGGGCGGCCAGACCATTTTATGACTGAGCTGTTATTAATAATTATCCTTCGTCATTTACTGAATCTATCCATGGGAAGCTGCCGCTGATGTACTCCTGCAACGAAAAGCATGGTTCAATTTGACGGTGCTGTCGTTCCCGCATCACCTCAAGTAATACTTCCAAGGTATCAAGTGAAGTCAGTACTGGAACGCCTAGTTCGACAGCTACGCGGCGAATACGAAATCCGTCACTGAAGGGTGATCGTCCCTGGGTAAGTGTATTTACGACTAGATCCACTTTACCTGCTTGTAACAGATCGACAATATTAGGGTTCCCTTCACCCAGCTTTTTCACCTTTTCAACAGAGACTCCCAACCGCTGCAATGCCTTGGCAGTCCCTTCGGTAGCAATTAATTTAAAGCCAAGTTTGGCAAATCCCTGCAGAAGCGGCATAGCCTCAGCTTTGTCACGGTCGGCGATTGTAGCCACAATTGTACCATGATTGGGAACTTTAATACCCGCTGCCAACATCCCTTTATAAAGCGCGATATGCAAGGATTTGTCTATGCCCAGCACTTCGCCTGTAGATTTCATTTCGGGTCCGAGGGTTATATCTACTTGTTCAAGTTTGGCGAAAGAGAAAACCGGTGCCTTTACTGCATAGAAGTTTGGACGGGGTTGCAGGCCTCCTCTATAACCCTGATCCTTTAGGGTATGACCCAGCGACGCCATAGTCGCTATTTTAATCAACGGTAAACCGGTTATTTTGCTGATAAAAGGCACAGTTCGGCTGGAACGAGGGTTGACCTCAATTACATATAGCTCATTTTCAAATTCAACAAACTGTATATTAATAATCCCTTTCACATTTAATGCCTGGGCTAAACGAGTAGTATAATCAACAATCTTGGCAGCGATTCGAGCCCGCAGGTTGTGGGCCGGAAACACTGCCATACTATCACCGGAATGGACCCCCGCTCTTTCGATATGCTGCATAATCCCAGGGATAAGAACCTCCTGCCCATCTGAGACTGCATCCACCTCTAACTCTAGTCCCAACAGGTATTTATCTACCAGTACCGGGTGATCAGGATGCAATTTAACGGCAGCTGCCATATACTGTTCCATTTCGATTCGGTTGTCGACGATTTCCATAGCCCGACCACCCAGTACATAAGATGGCCGCACCAGTACCGGATAACCTATTGTATCAGCTGCCTCAACTGCTTCTTCTACCGAAAAAACACTTTTTCCTGGTGCTCTGGGGATATCTAATTGCTGAAGCAAGGTATCGAAACGTTCGCGGTCCTCAGCCCGATCGATACTATCCTGGCAAGTGCCAAGTATCCTCACCCCTGCTTGGTTCAGGGGGGCTGCCAGGTTAATAGCATTCTGGCCGCCGAACTGGACCATTACTCCTTTTGGTTTTTCCTGTTCTATTATGTTCATGACATCTTCAAATGCCAGTGGCTCAAAGTATAGACGGTCAGAAGTGTCAAAGTCGGTACTGACTGTCTCAGGATTATTGTTTACAATTATGGCTTGATAACCAGCATCCTGCAAAGCCCAAACGCAGTGCACCGAACAGTAGTCAAATTCTACACCCTGGCCTATACGTATTGGCCCGGAACCAATAACCAGTACTTTGGATGTATCCTCGTAAATAGCCTCATTTTCATCCTCATAGCTAGAATAAAAATACGGGCTGGCCGCATCGAATTCAGCTGCACAGGTATCGACCATCTTGTAAACCGGAACAATACCAAGGTCTTGGTGCAACCGTTTTATATGTGCCTCATGTAGATCTGGATTCGGCTGTAATTGGGCTATGTGTTTATCGGCAAAACCAATCTTTTTTGCCGCCAATAATAGTTCTCTGTCCAGCGGCTCGTCCTGGAGCCTTCGGCTAAAGTCCACAATATTTTTGATCTTTTTTAAAAAGAATCTGTTAATTTCTGTAATCTGGTTGATTTCGTCTATGCTCATACCCCGTTTAAACGCCTCAGCCAGTATATATAAGCGTTCGTCATCAGCAACCTTCAAACGCTCACGAAGCTCTTCATTGCCGAGCTGATCCAATCCGGGCAGTGTAATCCCATCAATCCCCAAATCAAGACTGCGGATTGATTTCATTAAGGCTCCTTCAAAGGTCCGATCAATGGCCATAACCTCTCCGGTAGCTTTCATCTGGGTACCTAACCGGCGCTCACCACTGGCAAACTTATCAAAGGGCCAACGCGGCACCTTAAGTACGAAATAATCGATGGCTGGTTCAAAACAAGCCATTGTTTTGCCAGTGACAGTATTGGGGATCTCATCAAGGCTATAACCCATAGCGATTAAAGTCGCCACCTTAGCAATGGGATAACCAGTGGCTTTGGAGGCCAGGGCACTGGAGCGGCTAACCCGGGGATTTACCTCGATAACGTAGTATTGAGGACTATTGGGGTGCAAAGCAAACTGTACATTGCAGCCACCTGCTATCTTCAAAGAACGTATAATTTTCAAAGATGCGTCCCTGAGCATCTGTAATTCGGCATCAGATAGCGTCTGTGCTGGAGCTACTACAATGCTGTCGCCGGTATGAATTCCTACCGGATCTATATTTTCCATACTGCAGACAATAATACAATTGTCATTAGTGTCGCGCATGACCTCAAATTCAATTTCCTTATAACCGGATACGCTGCGTTCGATTAGGATTTGCCCTATGGGACTGACCTTTAAACCGCGGGTGGCAATCTCTTGTAATTCCTCTTCATTATGAACCTGGCCTCCACCGCTGCCCCCAAGGGTATAAGCAGGTCGTATGATAAGAGGAAAACCTGATTGAATGGCGAAGTCATGGGCATCTTTGACAGTGTTTACTATAGCGCTCTCGGGTATCGGCTGCCCAATTTGTTCCATAGTGGACTTAAACAGCTCCCGGTCTTCTGCGCGGGCAATTGCCTCCACCGGAGTGCCCAGCAAAGGTACATTGTATTTTTCCAGTATACCTGCCTGGTGAAGAGCCAGGGCTAAGTTAAGACCAGCCTGGCCGCCCATGGTTGCGATAATCCCGTCTGGCTTTTCCCGCTGCAGAATCTTTTCGGCTATTTCAACCGTGATGGGTTCCATATAAACACTATCTGCCATATTTACATCGGTCATAATGGTGGCTGGATTGCTATTCAGGAGGGCGACTTTTATGCCTTCCTCTCTAAGTGCACGGCAAGCCTGTGTCCCGGCATAATCAAATTCGGCTGCCTGCCCAATTACTATCGGCCCAGAACCTATGACTAGAACCTTTTTTACTTCCTTATTAATAGGCATTTGTTTCTCCTCCCTAGTTTAACCCTGGTTAATTTCACAACTTATTGTTCTGTAGCCATTCGGAGGAAGTCATCAAACAAATACCCCGAATCACGGGGCCCAGGTGTGGCTTCCGGATGGAATTGGACTGACATGATAGGTTTATATTTGTGCTTCAGACCTTCAACGGTCCCATCATTGAGATTTATAAAACTGATATCTACATCATCAGAAGGTAAAGAAACAGGGTCGACGGCATAACCGTGATTTTGTGAACTGATCATGCACTGACCACTTCGCATATCTTTAACCGTGTGGTTGCCGCCCCGATGACCAAATTTCAGTTTATAAGTACGCCCTCCAAGGGCCAGAGCAATCAGTTGATGTCCCAGACATATACCAAAGGTGGGCAGTATAGGGATTAACTTCTTGATTTCTTCAACCGCACTGGCGCAAGCCTCCGGATCACCAGGACCATTGGAGAATACTATACCTTGAGGATGCAGGGCCAGTATCTCATCAGCGCTAGAATTAGCTGGCATTACGATAACCTGGCATCCGCGGTCGACCAATGAATTAATAATGTTTCGCTTAACACCAAAATCCAATAAAACGATCTTCAAAGGACCATCACCATAGTAATCGATAGATGTGCAGGTTACGGTCTGAACCAGGTTGGAATTTAAGCACTCCTTGCCCTGCTGGGCATATTCAATCAACCTCTCCCGGTTATCCAGGCTGGTGGTCAGTACTGCCCCCATGGTTCCATACATTCTTAGAATTCTGGTTAGAGCACGGGTATCAATGCCAGTCAGGCAAGGCACCTGATATTTATCCAAGAATTCGTGCAAGCGCCACCTCGATTGATAATGATCCGGCTGGTCAGCGATTTCTTTGATTACCAAACCGCGCAGCGCCGGATGATCTGATTCGAAGGCATCTTCCCCACACCCATAATTACCGATACTAGGATATGTGAAAGTCAATATTTGACCAGCATAAGAAGGATCAGTGATAATTTCCTGGTAACCATTCATGCTGGTATTAAATACTGCCTCCCCGTTAACCATAACCGGGCCGTTTAACATTTTTCCCCGGAAGATAGTACCATTTTCCAAAACCAGGTATCCTTCAATCATATCCTTCTCTCCTTTTAGCCCTGTCTGAATATCTGTACTTACTTAATAAAACTAGATCCAGTGAGGTATTTATCTACCTCTCGGGCAGCCAGCTTGCCTTCCTGAATTGCCCATACTACCAAGCTTTGCCCCCTGCGCATGTCCCCTGCAACAAATACTTTATCGACGTTGGTCTCAAACTTGCCGAAATCAGCTTGTACATTGCCGTTAGCATCACGATCCAGCTTGAGCTCTTCCGGGAGAATATCTTCCGGACCATTAAAACCCAGCGCCAGCAATACAAGATCAGCTGGCCACACCTTCTCGGTACCGGGAATTTCGACTGGCTGCATTTGGCCGGATGCATTCCTAACCCAGTTGACGTTCACGGTATGAACCTTCTGTACATGATCCTGGCTGCCAATGATCTTCTTGGTTGAGATCAGGTAGTGACGAGGGTCCTGACCGCTTATGCTGATGGCCTCCGCCTGGCCGTAATCTGTCTTTTGTTTGCGGGGCCATTCCGGCCAGGGATTTGATGTTTTTATCCGCTTTTCAGGGGGCTTTGGTAAAATCTCAAATTGGTGAACGCTTTTACAATCTTGGCGAAGAGCGGTAGCCACACAATCCGTACCGGTATCGCCGCCGCCAATTACGATTACGTTTTTGCCCACGGCGGTTATATAGCTACCATCGTTCCCCCCCAATATACTTATGGTATTGCCCCGTAGGTAGTCCATTGCGAAGTATACACCTATGAGGTCTGCTCCTTCAACAGGTAAAGTCCGGGCTTTACCTGCGCCACCACACAAGACAACCGCATCAAAACCTGAGACCAATTGCTGAACCGGCAGCTCCCCGCCTATTTCGGTATTGAATGTGAACTTTATACCTGATGCGCGCATCAAATCAATCCGACGATTGACCACATTTTTGTCCAGTTTCATATTGGGAATACCATACATCATAAGTCCACCGGGACGATCATCTCGTTCGAAAACGGTCACTTCATGACCTACCGCGTTTAAGTAATAGGCCGCTGAAAGGCCGGCAGGCCCTGAACCTACCACGGCTACTTGGTATCCACTGGGTTTGCTGGATGTTGGCTGAACCCAACCCTCCGCAAATGCTTTTTCGATGATTTCATATTCAATGTTGTTTATGGATACTGGATCCCATGCATAACCTACGGTGCAGGATCCCTCGCAGGGTGCGGGACAAACCCTGGACGTGAATTCGGGAAACGGATTGGTACGGATAAGCCTATGATAGGCTTCTTTCCATTGTCCCCGGTAGACCAATTCATTCCACTCCGGGATGAGGTTGTGCAACGGGCACCCTGAAACCGATCCATTTAATACTACCCCGCCGTGACAAAAGGGAACACCGCAATTCATACATCTTGCCCCCTGAAGACTTATAGTCACCAGATCTTGCTGGAGTCTAATTTCTCCCCAATCCTGAAGCCTCTCTTCAGGAGGCCGTTTATTTGGTTCAATCCGGGGGTATTTTAAAAATCCTGTTGTTTTTCCCATATTCTGTCCCACCTTAACATGTGTTCTCAGTTAGTACAGCGGCAATTCTTATACCGGGTCTCGGTAAATATTGCTTTCTGTGGATATCCGACTTTGTTCGCGGATCTCATTTTCCAAAATGCGTTTATATTCAACCGGAATTATTCGCGTAAATCTTGGTACGTATTGCTCCCATCGATTCAAGACCTGGCGGCCTAAAGAACTGTCAGTGTAATATACATGCCGGCGCACAGATTCTTCAACTTCTTTTATCTCTTCAGGATCAGTGAGTTTTTCCAGCAACACCATAGATTGGTTGCAGAGTTTGGCATCAAAATCAAGTACATAAGCGATACCGCCCGACATTCCTGCGGCAAAATTACGACCGGTTTTACCGAGGATGATAACTCTGCCCCCTGTCATATACTCGCAGCCGTGGTCACCAACTCCCTCTACCACGGCTTGGAGTCCGCTGTTTCTTACACAGAAACGCTCTCCCGCGATACCGTTGATATAGGCTTCACCAGAAGTAGCCCCATAAAAAGCCACGTTGCCGACTATAATATTATCCTCAGCTTTCAATACACTTCCATGAGGCGGATACACTATTACTTTGCTTCCGGATAGCCCTTTACCAATATAATCGTTAGCATCACCTTCAAGTTCCAGGGTCATCCCTCTGGGTGTAAAGGCACCGAAACTTTGACCGGCAGAACCGACAAAAGTCAGTTTGAGAGTATCCTCCGGAAGCCCATCTTCACCATATTTTTTTGTGATCTCGCTTCCAATTAGAGTACCGACTACCCGGTCCACGTTATTTATTTTAAGTTTCGCACGAATCGGCTTTGTATCTTGCAAAGCCGGTTGACACATTCTGATCAGCTTACGGACATCCAATGCTTTTTCAAGCATATGATTCTGAGCTTTGGTTTTGCTGCGGCCCACATCAGAGCCGGCATAGGGTTGATATAACAGTGCCGCTAAGTTCAATCGCGATGCCTTCCAATGTTTTACTTCTTTTTGTCTGAGCTTGTCAGTGCGGCCAACCATTTCACGAATAGTGCGGAAGCCTAACCGGGCCATAATTTCACGCATTTCCTGGGCAACAAAACGCATAAAGTTCTCTACGTGTTCAGGTTTGCCGGCAAAATTCCTGCGCAATTCTTCGTCTTGGGTAGCTATGCCCACTGGACAGGTATTCAGATTGCAAACCCTCATCATAACACAACCCAATGTGATTAACGGTGCAGTAGCGAAACCAAATTCCTCCGCTCCCAACATGGCAGCTATGACGACGTCCCGGCCGGACAGCAACTTACCGTCCGTTTCCAACGCGACCCGGTCACGCAAACGATTTAAGACCAGGGTCTGATGGACCTCGGTTAATCCTAACTCCCATGGTAAACCAGCGTTTCTAATACTGGTTCTGGGTGAAGCGCCGGTTCCGCCATCATATCCACTAATCAAGATGACATCCGCTTTACCTTTAGCCACACCGGCGGCAATGGTTCCTACTCCCACTTCCGCAGCCAACTTTACGCTTATATCAGCATGCTGGTTAGCATTCTTGAGGTCGTGAATCAATTCCCCCAGGTCTTCGATTGAATAAATATCATGGTGCGGTGGTGGTGATATTAAATCAACCCCCGGAGTAGAATGACGTACTTTGGCTATGGCGGGAAAAACCTTTCCGCCCGGCAACTGACCACCCTCCCCAGGTTTCGCACCCTGGGCCATTTTTATCTGTAATTCTTGAGCATGGACCAGGTAATTGCTGGTTACCCCGAACCGGCCAGATGCCACCTGCTTGATAGCACTATTGCGGGAATCCCCATTTTTGTCCGGGTAATAGCGAGCTGGGTCCTCTCCACCTTCCCCGCAGTTGCTCTTGCCCCCTAGACGATTCATGGCAATGGCCAGACATTCATGGGCTTCTTTACTTATAGAACCATATGACATGGCCCCGGTTCTAAATCTTTTCACGATTGAGTCAACCGATTCGACCTCTTCTATGGGGATTGTATCCCCGGGATTTATATTGAACTCCAGCATGCTGCGCAGGGTATAGATCTTGTCTTCGTTAATTAAATGTGAGAACTCCTTATATAAATCATAGTTAGCCTCGCGGCATGCTCGCTGCAACAGATAGATGGTTTCAGGATTGTACATGTGGATTTCCCCATTGTCTTTACACTGGAAATAACCGCCTATCTCCAGTGTATCCCGGGTAGGATTATTCTCTATGAATGCACTGTCATGGCGCATTTTACTTTCCTCGGCTATTTCTTCCAATCCAATACCCTCTAATCTTGATGGGGTCATGGTAAAATATTTGTCGACCAACTCCTGACTAAGTCCAACCGCTTCAAATATTTGGGCTCCGTGATAACTGCGCATGGTGGAGATACCCATTTTGGTCAAAACTTTTAACATGCCCTTTACCGCGGCCTTGACGTAATGTTTTTGAGCGGCTTCATAATTTAGTCCTTCGGATTGACCCTGTTCACAAATCTGTTTGACAGTAGCCAGGCAAAGATACGGATTGATAGCAGTAACACCATAACCTATCAGAGTGCAGAAATGGTGCACTTCACGCGGTTCGCCGGACTCCAGCACAATTCCCACATTGGTTCGAATCTCTTTGCGGGTCAAATAATGGTGTAATCCCGCTGCCGCCAGCAGAGCAGGAATGGGGGCCAAGTTCTCATTTGCCCCTCTATCGGAGAGAACTATAATATTACTTCCTTCTCTAATGGCACTATCAGCTTCCCGAAAGACTCTTTCAAGGGAACGATTCATCGACCTGGCGCCGTCATTTACTTTGTATAAAATGGAAATCGTAGTAGTTTTAAACCTGGTATTATCTAAATGCCGGATATTATTTAGCTGTTCATCGGTTAATATAGGATGCTCCAATAAAATACAGGCTGAATTGGAACGCCCAGGATCCAACAAATTCCCGGTATTTCCTAATGGCAAGCTGCTGGAGGTGACAATCTCTTCCCGAATCCCGTCAATGGGTGGATTGGTTACTTGTGCAAACAATTGCTTAAAATAGAGGTACAGCATCTGTGGTTGCTCCGATAGTACTGCCAGCGGTGAATCCATTCCCATTGAACCAACCGGATCCTCTCCCCTGAGCGCCATAGGTCTGATAGTCTGTTCAATATCCTCGAATGTATAACCGAAAACCTTCTGCTGCTGCAATATATCACCAAGCCCCGGATCTTCATAATTCATACCAGACTGAATATTTTCCATACTGGCAATGTGCTGTTGGTTCCATTTTTGATATGGATGTAATTGGGCCACATTTGTTTTTATTTCCTCATCAGATACGATTCGCTGAGCTGCCGTATCTATCAAAAGCATTTTACCGGGTTCCAGTCTTCCCTTGTATTTGACGTTATCCGGTTTTATATCTATTACCCCGACCTCCGAAGCCAGAATCACCCGATCATCATTGGTGATATAATAACGTGCAGGACGTAGCCCATTACGATCCAGAACCCCACCGATAATAACCCCATCGGAGAAACCTATTGCTGCCGGTCCATCCCATGGTTCCATAATGAAATTATTGAATCTATAAAATTCCCTGCGTTCTGCCGAAATAAGTTCATTATTCTCCCAAGGTTCGGGGATCATCATCATAATGCTATGGGGCAGTGATCTCCCGGTCAGGTGAAGAAACTCCAGGCAGTTATCAAACATAGCCGAATCACTACCTGACTCGTCAATAACCGGATAAACCTTGGTAATATCATCGAATAAATTAGATTCTATTACCTTCTGCCTGGCTTTCATCCAGTTAACATTGCCGCGAATGGTATTGATTTCTCCGTTATGAACGATAAAACGATTAGGGTGAGCCCGTTCCCAACTGGGAAAGGTATTGGTACTAAATCGGGAATGTACCATAGCCAAGGCTGAGGTGAAATCCAAATCAGATAGGTCAAGATAGAAATTTCTTAACTGTTCAGCAGTCAGCATACCTTTGTAAACAATGGTTTTTGATGACAGGCTGGTGATGTAGAAAGCACCACCCTTTTCCTCGCACATCGGAATTATTACTTTCTCCGCTCTTTTACGAATTACATACAATTTCCTTTCAAAATCCATTCCATCTTCAGTACCTAAACCCCGCCCAATAAACACCTGAATAAAGTAAGGCATCACTGCCTGGGCAGATTCGCCAATGGTACATTTATCGATGGGGACTTCTCTCCATCCCAGAATATGCTGGCCTTCCTCCTCGATAATACGGGTGAAGATACCCATCTGGGTTTTCCGAAAGTCATCATACCGATGAGCAAAAATCATGCCCACACCATAATCACCCGACTCGGGCAAATCAAATCCTAATACCTGGCATTCCCTCTTAAAGAACCCATGGGGTAATTGCAGCATAATACCAGCACCATCACCGGTATTTTCATCCGCGCCGCTGGCACCGCGGTGGCTGAGGTTTTCTAAAACAGTTAGGGCGTCTTCGATTACATCATGTGATTTATCTCCTTTAATATTGACTACAAAACCCATACCGCAAGCATCATGTTCAAAAGCCGGGTCGTATAATCCTTGTTTCTTTGGTAAAGCATTATTCATATTCTCACCCTCATTGGTAATACTCCTATGGAATTATACATATACACTCTTTTTATTATTTTATATGTTATTTGCAAGCGATGATCATTACATCAAAAATTAGCGTCTTGCATCCGTATATGCTATTTATAATCGTTAAAAAGTCCTCAACACCCATAGGTGCTGAGGACTCCATTGCCCAAATATAAGCATGTTTTCCTTTTGTTTAAGACGCTCCGTTGCATCCCGTCAGTGTTATTGTAATGGCTGTCGGTGCGGGATACAAGGCATAACGGTCAAATATAATGTATACATTGCCTTAAAATTTGGTTAGATAACTGGCTACCTCCCATGGAGTTACTTGGATATTAAACTCTTCCCATTCTTCCAGTTTACCTTCGCGGAACTTCTCATAAATGTGGGGTCCCAGGGCCCCCTTAATTAATTCGTTTTTATCTAGCTCTTGTAAGGCCTCCAAGAGGTTGCCGGGAAGACTTCCAATACCCAGCATGTCTCTCTCATTGGCTTCCATTTTGTAAATATTGCGGTCCACAGCCGCCGGAGGTTCGATTTTGTTTTTAATCCCATCCAAACCAGCGGTCAACATAACTGCCATAGCTAAATATGGATTACAGGTCGGATCGGGGTTTCTGACCTCAATTCGGGTGCTGGCCCCACGTTTAGCTGGAACCCTTACCAGGCAGCTGCGATTGGCCCCTGACCAGGCTATATTTACAGGTGCTTCGTAACCTGGTACCAAACGCTTATAGGAGTTTACTGTTGGATTGGTGATAGCAGCGAATGATCTGGCATGTTTAAGGATACCGCCCATATAGTTCCGGGCTGTATCGCTTAATTGATCCGGACCATTAGGATCGTAAAAAGAATTCTGCCCTTCTTTAAATAACGACTGGTGAGTGTGCATACCGGAACCATTTATGCCGAATATCGGTTTTGGCATGAAGGAAGCATGCAGACCGTGACGCTGCGCAATGGAACGCACCACCAGTTTAAAGGTCATTATAGCATCAGCTACTTGCAGAGCGTGACCGTATTTAAAATCGATTTCATGCTGTCCGGGAGCGACCTCATGGTGGGAGGCCTCAATTTCAAAGCCCATCTCTTCCAGGGTGATATCCATGTCACGACGGGCATTCTCACCAAGATCAATTGGAGCTAGGTCAAAATAACCGGCTTCATCTTGAACCTGCGTAGTGGCATGACCTTTTTCGTCAGACAGGAATAGAAAAAATTCAGCCTCTGGTCCGACCTGCATGGAATACCCTAATTCAGCTGCTTCTTTCAGCACCCTTTTCAGATTATTTCGGGGACAGCCTGCAAAAGGTGTACCATCTGGCAGATAAATATCGCAAATTAAGCGGGCTACTTTGCCATTAGCCGATCTCCATGGGAATATTACAAAGGTATCCAGGTCGGGAACCAGGTACATATCGGATTCTGATATATCAGCAAAACCGTTAATGGATGAGCCGTCAAACATTATTTCGCCATCTAAAGCCTTCTCTAACTGGCTGATGGGGACTGCCAGGTTTTTCATAACCCCGGCAATGTCAGTAAACTGCAGTCGAATAAACCTTACATCGTTTTCTCGAACCTTATTGATTATTTCTTGTTTCTTATCGATCATAGCAATCTCTCCTCTCGAATTATTGTTGTTTAAACGCGGCTATAATTGCTTTGGCCAGGTCTTTCATAGACATGCTGCGATTCATACTCTCCTTTTGCATGGTACGGTAAGCTTCGGCTTCGTCCACTCCCAGCTGTTTCATTAATATCCCCTTGGCTTGTTCAACATTTTTACGGGTCTGCAGACTATCCTTTAATGCCAGTACTTCTTCACGGGCTGAGGATAGACGGGTCTGGTAGAGTAACAATATTTCTATTACTGCCAGCAAGGTTTCTTCTGTATAGGGTGCCTGCACGTGAGCGATATCTTCTGGTACCCGTGATATGTTGCCATGAACCAGGACCAATACACTGCTGATAGCGTCTCCTTCAATAATGCCGGCAATCTCAGGGATGCTCCCCCCCTCCAGTCCTGAATCCATGATAACCAGGTCAGGGTACATGGTGCGAGCTTTCCGCAGTAGTTCCGGAGCGTTGGTCGCTTCTGCCTCTACCAGATAGCCGGATCTAATCAGTAGATCTCTCAACCGCCGCCTGCTGGTGTCCTTGCCATCGCCGATTAAAATAGTTGCCCGCTTCACATCATCATCACCTGCCCCTAAAAAATAAGTGCCCACGGTTTAGCTGGGACTACAGCTGACCATGGACACCTTCGTCCGTTGTTTATATCGTTCCGCGTTAATTATAGGGATCATCCAGGCATTTGACAATAGTCTCCGGCTGTATATACAGTATACCTCGTATTTAGTACGTTATATCCATATT
>JAXDBN010000016.1:0-7433 GCA_034678805.1 Syntrophomonadaceae bacterium | reverse complement strand
CTCTCTGCCATGAGCGGGACGAACTGGCCATAACCTCGGGCTGATCTATGGTCAAAACTTGATCGCCCAGCACAACTATTTTTCCATCGACGATGGTGCAGAATACATCCGCCCCCTGCACCTGATAGACTAACTGCGAGTAGACATCGGCAGCATGATCGGGCCAGGTATGCCAGTGATTCAGGCTAACGACAGCAATATCGGCTTTCTTGCCTACCTCCAGGCTGCCTAGTTCATTCTCTTTTCCCATAGCCCGGGCTCCGCCTAACGTGGCCATTTCGAAAACCAGGGGCGCCGGCATGGCCTTCGGCCCGTATTTAGGCTTATGAATTAAAGCAGCCAGGCGCATTTCCACAAACATGTTCATATTATTGTTGCAGGGAGCACCGTCTGCCCCTAGAGTAACATTGTTGCCTAAATGAGCCAACTCCGGTATGGGAGCAAATCCCGAGGCTAATTTCAGGTTGCTGGAGGGACAATGGGCCACGTTGACTTCCCGGTTCACCAGAATATTTTTTTCTTCTTCGCTCAAGTGAATGCAGTGAGCCAGGATAAGGCGGTTATTACAGAAACCCAATTGATCCAGGTAGACGATATTGGGTTTACCCCTTTGGTTTTCCACCAGCAGAATCTCGGAATAGTTTTCCGACGCATGAGTATGAATGGGAACCTGGTACTGCTGGGCCAGGGCTGCCACCTGCTGCAGCAGTTGCTCGCTGCAGGAGGGAACAAAGCGCGGACAAAAGGCATAATTTATGCGGCCATTGGCTTTGCCTTCCCATCGCTGCATCAGATCCAGGCTTTCCCGCAAAGAAACATCGGCAGCCTCGAAGAGGGTTGAGCCCGGCTCCAGCTGGGTGTCGATCATGCATTTGCCGCCCAGGTAACGAATCCCGCATTTTTCAACCGCCTTGAAAATAGCATCGGTATGGTGGACCGTGCCCATATCGATAATCCCGGTGGTACCCCCGCGCAGCAATTCTCCGCATCCCAACAGGGCTGAGTCATAAACGGATTCCTCATCGTGGGCAGCCTCCAAAGGCAAAATGCGATGATTGAGCCAATCCAACAGTTCCATATCATTGGCCGAGCCCCGGAACAGGGTCTGACATAAATGCACATGAGTCTGAATCAGACCGGGAATAACCAGCTTGCCGCGGGCATCGACAACCTGATCCTCCGGCATCACCGCTACTTTGCCGATGGCAGCGATTCTGTCATCTATAATCGAGAGATCAGCCTCTATAACCTCCCGTCCCGGATTCATGGTAACCAGGGTTCCCCCCTGTATAACAATGGCCATAATTGCCTCCTTAGATTGCAGACTTATCCCAGTCCGCTATTATATGGCTTGCCAGGCTGTCGGCAACCATACCAGCCGGGTTATTTCAAGTTGAAATAATGCTGCTATCAGTATATAATACTCCTTGTATCATTAGAACATGCGGATGTGGTGGAACTGGCAGACACGCTGGATTTAGGTTCCAGTGGGTAATTCCGTGGGGGTTCGAGTCCCTTCATCCGCACCAGATTATCTGCCATCTATTGATAAAAGGATTTTATCGATGGGTGGTTTTTATATTGCCTCAAATTCCAGTAATAGAGCCGTTCCTGCGGATCAAGTCAACACCTAATACTTCCAAGCAAGGGAACGTCAGACTGTGTTAAAGTGCCACACAGTCTGACGTTCTTTTAGCTATATTAGATAAAATGATATATTTTCATTACTTCATCTCCCTATCTAATTAATCACTTTTACCGTTGTTTATGGCCGCCATGGCCATTATCAAAGCAATGACGTTCAACGAAACAACGAACGAGTAGATTGAAGTTGCGCCACCAAGAGAATGGAATACCAAGAACAGAAGATAAGTAAATAAATGGGCCAACGGTAAGGAAAATAAGCTTAAGGCAATACTTGGTACAATCTTTTTCATGATCTACCTCCTGTTTGCATGATCACAAATGTAAATACGCAGGTCAATTTTATGGTGAAGAAAGATTATCTAAAAGTTAACAATTTCGTTTGTAAAATGAAGTAATTTTGCATTAACAAACCTCCTTTATATACTTACAGAAGGCAGTATATAATGTAGCCAAAGGCAGTATCACCGACTTGAAAATGAGCGAAAAGAAAATTAAGTCAACGTATAGCATCAATATAATTAGTCCAGGGCGTACCGGCACCATGCCTATCCATCGCATCAAATCCTCCCCAACAATAAGGTATTCCATAAAGATTCACATTATAAGTGGTAAGCCAATCTGGTCTTACCCTCATACCTACTGATTTAGCGAGAAATTAATCTCAGATTCTATATTTACTATCAATCTCTAATATTAAAGGTGGTGCATCTATAACTACACAAGCGTTTGCATCAATCCAATAATAGGGATGGGCGGCACGAAGGGACTTGGGAAAAATAATTAGGGTTTGTTCTTCACCCGTACTGATATTGTATGAAACTAGCGAATTTAAATCTTCCGAAATGTAGCATACATTGTCGGTATCCTTTCTAAACAACGGAAAGTAGCCTTTGCCCAACGACTTCTCCTCATTTTGCGGAGTAAATAGCCAAATATCCGATGCCGCAACCTCATTTATCGGACCTCTAGTGGCTATAATATAACCGTTTTTATAATCTTTCATCTCGACTTTTTGCTCCGCTTCCACGGTTTTTAAAAGAACCACCTTCTGTTGTGTCTGGGGATTATAACGGAATAAAGAAGATTGTCCAAATCCGATTAATTTTCCTCCAGGGTAATTTTCAAATACCCAGTCATCGTTACTCGCGGCACGCAGAAAATCATCGGAGTTCTGGCGAATTAATATTGACTGGTTTTGAGAAAAATCATACTGCCAAAGATCATTACCGATAATAAAAAAAAGTTGTGTGCTGTCTTCCGACCAGAACAATTCAATCCATTCTCTTATACCTTCTATGAGATTAACATCATAATAATCTTCGAGATTCAAACAAGAAATCACCGAGAAATCGTTTAGATTGACAGCTACAAAATGAGTATCTGCATCATCCGGTACACCGGCTAGCCATTGCCCGTTGGGGGATATCGCTCCGCTCATTTTTAGCGGTACTGCTTTTAGCTCATGTGTCTTGGTATTATAGATTATTGGAATATTATGATCCTGTGATACAGCAGGAATGACGACGGTATCCCCTTTCCCTCCTCCTGCTTGCCAAACTAGTTCGGAGTAGTAGGGGGAGTTAACAAGATAATCTATAGCTGTCGTTTTGGGTCGGTTTGCCGAATCTCCAATTTGACAGCCCATTAGAAAAGTCGCAAAAACGGCAATTAGTATAAAAACTAAAGCTTTTTTCATTATTAATCCTCCCTTAGCCTGAGCCTGAAATCTTATTTATGGCTTTTGAAATATGTTCCAGTAAGATTTTTTATAATAACTTGGTAGGCAGTTATGCAGAAGATTAAGTAAAATATTAATGTGGTCGTTAGGCAAGGATAACAGTAATCTCCATTTAAATATCTTGTTAAATTAAGATAACTCGATAAATATGAGAAAACGAATGTTATGGAAAGCAACACAGCTTTCCAGCACATATCCTTCGAGGTAATATTAACTATCATTATGATCGATATTGTGGCGAGAAATCCAGCCAAAGTTATTTGGGAATTACGAAAGGGAACATTAAATAACATGTTTTTGCAGGTTGAGCAACTATTTGCAAACATTAAATAACTCAACGGTATAAAATTTATTAAAGACAATGCAGAAATCGCCTTCTCAAACATTATGACCTCCCCTGTCATTTTTTACTTTTATACAGCTTACCGATAGTTTTATCAGCTTTGCTCTCGTGAAAAATGGTGGGCAAGAAATATAAAGACCTGCCCACCTAATTTAGTTAAAAAATCACATGCCAATAATTGTTTGAGCTACTACCTGTGAAAACAGAATTCTTGCGATCAGTTGTGTGAGCACCGATTTTGGTTGAATAGGAGTCCTTGTAACTGATCATAACTATATGGTAATAGCTTCCACCGCTCTGATAGGTAATCAAATCTCCTTCACTCATATTGGCTAGAGTGCTAGCTTGGATATTAGAAGCACCCGTGTGATAGCTAATAAAACTGTTACAGTTAATCCATGCGCTAGTATACGGTTGCCAAGTACTTGTCAGAAGAACCCCTCCACAGTTAAACGCTTGGCTTACATAATTGCAGCAATCATTGCATACATACCATGTGGGAAAATCCGAAAGGTTATAATAAACGGAGTTTTGTTTTGTAGTAGATCCCGTACGGCAAGCTGCAGTTGCATTTGATGTATAAGTCGTTATATATGTTTTAGCCCAAGACCGGTTATATTGTGAAGTAAGAGTATTCTGTATTATTGAGGAGTTCATAGCCTGACATGCTTCATTTTCGATGTCTTCAGCAGATCTGGCAATAAAATAAGAATCTAAAGGGATTTCCTTTTCGACGGCATCTACAACTTCTATCCTGACAGAAGATTTGTTTATAGTACCATCTGGGTTTAAAATAGCTGAAACCTTAGTTTTTATAGCCCCATCTTGAGATTCGTTCATATATTTCTTGATTTTGTCAGCCCAATTGCTAATATCCTTATCAACGATTTTCGCTTTATCGCTTGACAAGTTTTTAGCTTGATTTTTATACTTAATTTTTCCTTTTAGAACGGGATCCTCATCAATTCTCTTATAATTAATTTTGTGTTTGAATTCGAAATCTACATATGCAACAACATCGGTAGTATTTAAGGTTGTGAATTTGATAGTTGGTTTAAAGTCCGAAGTCTGCCAATGAGACACAGTGGATAGCTTATCTGATATTTTTTCAACCGCGATTGAATTAATATCTTGAGTCAATGATTCACTAGGTACGATTTTGACATCATTGTTTAGAACACTATTTGTTGTAACGCCCGCTAAAACCGGCACGGCAAATAGGATCAATGAAAACATTACCAATAATAGAACTTTAGCCTGAAATATTTTTTTCATTTTTAATACCTCCATCAATGGACTATCGTTTCCTTCCAAATGCTTTCTCTGAGCAATAATTATGATGATAGGGAAAATAATTTGGGGTTTGATGGTCTTTTATGGAAACAAGGAGCGAAAGTCTATTCGCTTATCGTCCGTCGGAACGCCACCCTTCTGGCGGATTTCTTGACATTTTCCTGCTGCATTTCATCTTTTCACTTCTTTTCTTACTCATCCACTCCCTGCCAAATGTCGTGAATGGTCCCTATTGTGACGTGAATAACCGGTGGTCGAGGGCAAATGCCCAAAAGAAGGCAGGGATTATACCTATTCGGTATCTATCAGCCGTTGTAATTGTTGATCCGTTGGCCTTAGGCCCCCAAAAAAATATCCAGGCCCTGATGCCTGAATATAAATATTTTGATTTTCATTAAAGAAATGGAGGATGGATAATGAAGTTTCTTAAACTCGAATGAGCATAGCCGGTCTGGCCACCTTATCGAGCTTTGGGTGAATTAAGATACATGAAAGACGGGGAGGCATGTTTATCTATCCTTGAAAGATATCCTTGTATTTGGGATAGTAATAGCGGCTCATCAAGGCTGTCCTGGGATAATCCCAGAATTCGATTTCGTAAGAACGATCGTATGTCTCTTTGATTTTCTTGATCTTGGTCAGATTTACGATAAACGAGCGGTGAACTCTTAAGAAATCTATTCCCAGCATTGTTTCAATTTCATCCAGGGTTTTCCTCGCTTCCAATGTCGCATCACGAGTATGAATTATCGATTTGTGATTCTCGGCTTCGATAAAGATAATATCGCTATGATTGATGTGGATGATTTCATTCTTGACCCGTACCGTAAGCATCCCGGTTGCTCTTTGCCTGGTCTGCTCCAGTCTGGAAACGATTTCTTCGATCAAGTCCCTAAATAGGGTAATTCTGATGGGTTTGAGCACATATCCGTATGGATGGACATCAAAAGATTCCACGGCATACTTTGAATACCCCGTCACAAATACGATGTACATTTCATTGTTCAACTGACTGATCCGGCGGGCTACATCAAGGCCATTATGCTTCTGGCCATCCAGTTCAATGTCCAGCAAGGCAATATCGGGCTGGTTCTCCTTAGCCCAGGCATAGGCTTCCTCACCGCTTGAAGTCGCGAAAATGCTGGAAACTGCCGTCATTGACCGCAAGTTCTGATGGATAAATTCTCGATTGTAATCCTCATCTTCTAGAATAAGAGCCTTAATCATCAAAAATCCAACCTACCTCATTTAAGACGTTTATCCGAGTTTCCCTTCCCCAGGAATTTTCACCATGATGGTGGTATGCTGGCCGGAAATGACTTCAATTTCCCCACCATACTGGTTAACCAGTTTCTGCACGATATACAATCCATATCCCCGGCCTACCGACTCCTTGCTGGTGAAACCGGCTTCAAATACCCTCTGCCGATCATCTTTGTTTATGGCAGCGCCGTTGTTGCGGATGATGATCATGAACTCCCCCCCATTGTACCATTCGGTCTCCAGTTCAACCCGCGGCTGCTTTTTATCCAGCAAGGCTGCTTCAATGGCATTATCCAGAAGATTGCCGAAAATACTGCAAAGGTCCCATGGTTCAATTCTTAAAGAAGCAAAATCACCGGATGAATTAACGTGGAACTCAATACCCTGGGATTTAGCCAGGCTCAATTTGCTGTTAACCAAACTATTAAGCTCATGATGGGGAATATACACCCGTTCGTCGGTATTCCAATATGTTTCAGCAATACCATCGATGTACTGCTTGGCCTGATCCATTCGATTAAGGAAGATCAAGGACTGCAATGCCTGTAGATGCCGCCTGAATTCATGCTTTTCGGAATGCATAGCAGTCGTGAGGATTTCATATTCCTGGAGATGCTTCTTCATTAACCTAATCTTAAGACTCTCCTGGGTTTTCGTGTACATGTCTCTTATCACAATGATATTCAGCACGGCCAGGGCGATAATCAAAGCTTCCCAAAAAGGCAGCCCTGATTTTATCGAGTCAGTGTTATCGCTGGCTTGAATTATGGTGATTAAAACCACTGCCGCTAGGGTTTGGGAAAGGATTATTAATATAGATAAAACATCCCTTTTCGGGTTCAACTATAACTTCCTTCCGCCGCTCAGGTCGTATAATATCCATTTATATTTTCGAACTAACAGTAATATCACGGTAAGCAACAATATGGTAGGCATGGAAACGGCGAAATTCAACCAGGGATGAACAGACAAATCGCTCATATTCTTGGCCAGCAACCGTAACACCGCATACGTGACGAAATTTTCAATGGAGCCGGTAATCACAGCCCCGCACATGACAGAGATGAAGCTAGACATGATTTCGACTTTACCCAGCCAGGTAATGGTAATGCCAGTAAAAATTATTAGTAAAACTGTATTGATACCTGG
>JAXDBN010000015.1:0-7365 GCA_034678805.1 Syntrophomonadaceae bacterium | reverse complement strand
GCTGGAGATAACCCCGCACGGTAGTCATCGGATTCCTGATTTCATGCCCGATGCTGGCTGCCATTTCTCCCACTAAATTAAGCCGGTCCAGGCGGTGCATTTCTTTTTCCAGCTCTCTTTGTTTGGTCATGTCGGCAAAGATATTGATCAAGCAGGTCTCACCATCTATGTCTATCCTCTCGCACGAGTACAAGGCTTGTCTTAATCTTCCCTGCGGATCACGATAGCGTACTTCGTGGTCGCGGACGGAAGCAGAGCTCAATATTGCCCTTTTCAGTTCAATATAATCGGCCGCTTCCAATCTGAAGCCAAAGTCAACCGCCGTTCGGCCCAGCAAATCCTTCCGATCAGCCCCAAAAAACACGCAAAAGTTGTCATTAACATCAATCAGCCGTCCGCCCCGCATGGTGCTGATAGCCATGATAACCGGACTGGCATTGAACGCCTTGGCAAATCTCTCCTTTTCCAATTGGATGGCTTTTCTATTTTGGATTCGTTCGGTTATGTCCTTACTGGAATTGATAAAATGCGGTACTCCATTGATGGATACAGTCTCGGCTGAGAGCAAAAAAGTACGGATTTCACCGGATTTCAATCGCAGATTTATCTCATGATTACGCACCCTGCCGGTTTCCTCAAGTACCTGGATCAACCGGATCCGGTCCTCATTGCTGGCCCAGATGTCAATATCGAAGACGGTGCGGCCGATGGTCTCCTCCCGTGTATAACCGGTAATCTCCACAAAAGCATCATTAATATCGACATATCGTCCGTCCTGCAGACTGCTGATCGCCATCAAGTCAGGATTGCAATGAAAAGCCTTGGTGAACATGGTGGCTGATTCGAGCAGGGATCTCTCCATCTGCTGGCGCTGGGATATGTCACGGTAAATCGCCAGCAAACAGGTTTTTTCCTGCAGGGTTATCACTACAAAAGTTGCCCGGTAAGTATGCGCATCCCCGGACTTTCCGGCGAATGAGACTTCCCATTCCTGAATATAACCACGGGCTTCTATTTCCCGGACAATTCTCCGGAATTCATCCCAGCTGTGCATCCCCAGCTCGATTACAGTACTATTGCGGATGTCATCACGGGTGTAGCCGCTGGTTTCTAACCAAGCGTCATTCACGTCAACGAATGATCCGGAATCAAAAGCAATGATTATGGTCGGGTCATGAAAACTCCGAAAGGCTTGTAACAAATCGGTTGCCAGGGAGTATGTTTTTAATTTCACAAACGAGCCTCCAAAATTTACCTGAAAATCAGTTTGCTACTCTCCATTTTAGCTAATCACCGCTGTGATTGATACTGTTTTGGCACGTAAATTATGCTGTCAGAGGGACGGATTGGGAGTGTAGATCAAGGCACGAATGAGGCCGACGATTGAAGCGTACCTGTAGTACGCTGATTGTGCCGGCCTTGTGAAGTAACACTGCTATTCGCTTGCGAGACTAGCCTGGGTTGGCGACGGATCGGAAGCGAAGAGCAAGGCACGAATGAGGCCGACGATTGAAGCGTACCTGTAGTACGCTGATTGAGCCGGCCTTGTGAAGTAACGCTGCTATTAGCTTGCGAGACTAGCCAAAAGGTAAGCTCCAACGAACCTTTATCGACTTCCTTCCCCACTCTTTGCCTTCTGCTTTGTTTCCTATCCTTAACTTTTCTTGATACCTTCGTCTTTTGGAATTTCTTTACTCTTAGTCTACATCAGCTTCACGTTACTTCCATTTTTCTATTTACTTCGGCTCATATCCTAGTGTAAATATTGAACTTCGGTATTGTGGTTCTGGTATAAACTATTTTCTTTACTTTTCCTTGGATATAGTAAATTTCTTTACTGGTATCTTTACTTGGTCTTGGATTTTCTGTTTCTGTTTCCGGCTCTGATTGGTTTTCCGTCTTAGGAATTCCTTGGAGCTTAGTCATAGTATATGCACCCGTCGAAACCGTGTCAACAATTGTGAAAGTTAGAATTTTCATTAACCATTTTCTGTTTCCCTGACTTAACCGGGCCAAAATGCAGGCCATCGCAGCTGATTTAACTAGTCGGCCCTCTTCCTCATACCCTCAGGCGAATCGACGTACTGCTGGCGCATACGGGCCTCGGCCTTCTGCTTGATGGCCCGGTAAATATCCATGTGCTTCAGGGCCAGGTAGTCTTCCACCAGGTAGTAGGGACAGTCGCCGGGACTGCAATCCGGTCGTTCTACTGTGCCTTCGCAAGCATCGCAGCGTGCATCGATCTCTTGCTGGATCTGATCGCAAAGGTTGGGATTGCCTGTCTCCTCCCCATATAAATCCAGCTCCACCCACCAGTCTATACCCACTTCATCCTGGGTGCGGCGCTTGAGGATGTGGATATTCAGCCCGGGGCTGCTCAGCCGGCATAAGGGGCAAACCGGCAGGGCTACCATATCACCGCTCTTGAGGATCCCCTGCTCAGGCAGGCTGAAATCGATCCGGATCCCGCACACCGCGCAGCCGGCGAAATATTTCCACATATCATCGTAGTTGGGCATTTCCTTGAAACCCAACACCTCGGAGTCCGGGACCAGCCGGGGCATATATTTGATATCGGTGATCAGGAACCCGCCCTGGGTGGTCTTAACCGCATAAAATGGAGCGCCCTTCTGGCCGTCAAAAGCATTGTCATTGAACTTCAGGCCGGGGAATTCCTCCAGCACTACCCAGGTAAATGAATCGGTCATGTAAGAAAACAGAACAGTGTAGTTTGGCGCAGTCAATTGGGGATATTCGGCGCGGCCCCAATCTCCTGCCGTTACTTTGGATCCCGGTACAAACACCCTGATTCCCCCTATCCAAACCTTCTTCCTTGGCAAGCATTATGTATGACAAGAAACGACCCGTTAACCTGTATATATTCATTATACTTGAGGCGGTTATCGCACGCGTAATCTATTTTTAACAAAACCCATACCAAACAATAATTGGCTGATTTGGGGCTTCTATAACTCGGGCAGAAAGTTATTCCTCGTAGCTTCTCTTATCCCGTCGGTCGCTCCAAGGCTGGGCCTCCAACCCGATCTTCTTGTCTGGCTGCACCGTCCCATTATAAACATACACCACGGCATCGATGGTCTCCTCCCCCACCTGCACCATGACCGGCCGGCGGGTATAGCGGCGGCCGTTTTCTTCCAGCCGATCGAGGCGGGCCAGGACCTTCTCATTTATCTCATACACTTCACCCAGCACCGTCCCCTGCCCATCGGCCACTACCCCCGGGTAGCTGCCCAGGCTATACAGTGAATACCCGTTCAGGCAGGCCGCGCCCAGGTATTTCTGGTTTCTAAGGTAATATTTGTGGTTATAACAATGGCTCAGCAAGGAGCCGTACACGAATACCCTGATCATGCCAATTCACCCCCTCATCTCTATCCGGGCGGCGGCAAATAATTCTCCCTGCCAAAAGGCATAATAGCCGCCAAAGTCCCATATCAATATTATAATGTGAACCAGTTCACATAAATCCATAATTTGGCTCTAAACGGGCTCATACCCGGCTTGACACGAGTTTTATAATAATTATCAGTGAAGAAGACTGTAAATTTACCCCAAATGCTGGGCAGTAAATTTCGTATACATATTTAATAACCACAGGAGGTAGACATTATGTTTGGTGCAATAGCCGGCGACGTGATCGGCTCGTATTTCGAATTTCGTCCCACCAAACGAACCGATTTCGAAATGTTCCAGCCGGGAACAACCTTTACCGACGACACCGTTCTGACCGTGGCGGTGGCCGATTGTATTCTCAACGGCCGGGACTATGCCAAGACGCTGCGCGAGTATGCGCTCAAATATCCTGATGCCGGTTACGGGAGCATGTTCCTGTCCTGGATGTATTCGGATGCTTTAGAGCCCTACAACAGTTACGGCAACGGTTCAGCCATGCGGGTGGCCCCGGTAGCCTACCCGATCGACAACTACAATTGTATCATCAAGGAAGCCAAGCGCAGCGCAGTTGTGACCCACAACCACCCCGACGGGATAAAAGGCGCCCAGGCGATAGCCAGCGCGGTATACTGGGCCAGGATGGGTAACAGCAAGGAATTTATCAAAAGCGGGATCGAATCCAGTTTCGGTTATGACCTCTCCTTCAGCCTGGACCTGATCAGGCCTGATTACGCCTTTGACGAGACCTGCCAGGGCTCGGTACCCCAGGCGATAGCAGCCTTCCTGGAGTCCAGCGACTACGAGGATGCGGTCCGCAAAGCCATCTCGCTGGGCGGTGACGCTGACACCCTGGCCTGCATGACCGGGGGGATTGCCGAAGCCTATTACAAGGTTATTCCCAACTACATCCGGGAAAATGTCCGCAAGTTTCTGCCCGCGGACCTGCTCCAGGTGATCGACCTGTTTGAAATGCGGTTCGGACTGCCCAAAGCCAAGGCCAAGAAAATAGGCTAGAACGAGAAATTTAAAAGGGATTTGCTGCAATGGACAGCAAATCCCTTTTTTAATTCCAACAAGTGTTTCAAATAGGGCGATAATAAAGCACCCAAGGGCGCCTCACCCTGCGGGTACCAATGTTCTCTTCTAGCAGGCCGACATTTCTTTCATCCAGTTTTCCAGGGTCTCCCTGATCTCGAAGCGGTCCTTGGAAGTGAACTCTCTCTTTATAACCGATTCCCCTGCCTCACCGACCAATGTAACCATAACTGTATAGGCGCCATCCTTTTCCCCATCGGGGTTCCAGCCCAGTTTGATCAAATATTTGTGTTGGAGGGGCACGATCCACTCCCCGTTGGACACATCCATCTTGGTGATCTGCAGCAGATCCTCGGTAAAGTAGTCCCAGTTCTTCAGAACTTTCGAATCGTCGCGTTCAACCGGATCCACATCATGAAAACGGTTATAACATATTGCGAAGCCGGATGGGATTCTTAACGGGAGCAAAGCCATATATTTACCTCCAGAACAAAATAATATAATAAACCAGAACAGCAGGTATTTGGTTATGTACAACCCGGAATTAACACCGATCATCTATTTCAAATTATATGAAACAATTCACAATCCTTCCACCCTTATTTGCTGCCAATATGAAGCAAAATAACCGCTCAACTGCGCAAATATTGTATTTAGTTGCAGACGCGCGGGTCTGGGAACGGTTCTCCAGCATAAATAGCCATTTAAACTGATCATTGATCGCACTTAAAAAGGGATTTGCTTGTTAGCAAATCCCTTTCTATTGAAAGCTCCAACGAACCTTTGTCAACTTTCCTTCGCCTAAAGTCTTGGACTTTCGTTTCCCATCTTCAACCTTTTCTTGCTTCCTTCGTCCTTTCGGTTATGGTTACTTGCTCCCTACTACTGTCTCCTTGTCATTTCGTTTTCGTTTCACCTTAATCTAATTTTGCTGAGCTAATTTTGGGCTTTTTTTTTTTTGGCCTTTTTTCTTGGTTATTTTTGGCCTTTTTTTTTTAGCTCTTTTAGATTTTGGTGATTCAAATCTTCAACAACCTGGCTACCTTAATAAGTTTCTTTCGCCTGACTTCTGGGATATAGTGAATATTTCATTCACCGGTTGTTTGATTTGGTTAAGATGTTTCGTTTCTGTCTTTTGACTTTATCGACCTCCTGTCTTAGGTATTCCTTGGAGCTTAGATATAGTATAGGTGGCGCCGAAACCGCTGTCAATAATTGTGAAAGTAAGAATTTGCACTAATGGCGGGGGTTTTCATCAACTGTGCTCCCCTGTTTCCGGGCTGTTGTCGGCGGAGCTGTTAACCGCTGCAATGCGGGCCTTGGGGACTGCCACCATCAGCCCTCCTACCCCTAGAGCAGCAGCAAAAAACATAACCCCCCGGTAACCGGCCAATGAGGCGATTAGACCGCCCAGTACCGGGCCGATGGCATTGCAGAGATTAAGGGTAGCCTGGAAAATGCCGCTGGCGGTGCCGCGTTCCTTGCCCAACTGCATCACCAGCAGCAGGGCCCCCACATAGAGACAGGCCCAGGCCACGCCCAGCAAACACTGGATCAAAATCAGGGGGGTAAGGCTGTGCACCACGCCATACCCGACAAAAACACAGATGGACATTACCTGGCCGAAGGCAAAGATCTTGGCCGGTTCGAACCGTTCCAACCCGCGCATGACGAAAAACTGGACTACGAAGTTGATTCCCCACAGGCCGGCGATCCAGGAGTTGCTGACCCCCAGGGAGGCCAGGTACAGGGGCAGGATGATAAATACCGAGGTAGCCCCCAGGTGACGCAGAAACACCGAGAAATAGACGGCAGAACCGCTTTTCAAAATCGCGCCCAGGTTAATCCGGGTATCCTCCGGGATGATTATTTCGGCAGCTGGCCGGGGCAGGTACCAGGACATGGCAAAGGCCACCCCGCAGAAAACGGCACTGGCGGCAAAGAGCATATGGATGTCAGAAATAACCACAGCCGCCAGCGAACCGCCGATCCACCCCAGTGAACTGAAGGAACTGAATTTGCCCATATCCGAGCCCAGCTCGAAGGCATAAGCCACTATGCAGGCAGCCGTCACCCCCAGAGACAGGCCCACGAAAGCTCGGGACAGCGCCAGCAGGACCAGGTTTGATGCCAGCAGCTGGCCGGCGAAGGCGGCCGTGCATAATAAAAGCCCCAGGTGGATAAAACGCAGCTTGCCCCACCGGTCGGACTTCTGGCCAGAGTAGAGCGAGGCCAGCAAAAAGGCCGCCCCGTAAGAAGCCCCGATCAGACCCACCTGGAAGTCGGAGGCTCCCAGGGACGAACCTAACAGGGGAATAAATATGGCTGAGCTCTGGACGGCGCCATTAACCAGGAAATAGGCCGCGCTGACCAGGAACAGGGTTCTTTTCGACATGGCAAACCTCATCCAGCGGGATAGAATTGAACCATGATACCCCGCATTTCCATGATAATAGCACAAACCGGCCTAAAATATCCGCCAGCCCTGTACCTATTGCTGTCAACAACTCCGGCCCCATGAAACCTTCTGCACCTAAAATTAAACAAACTTTCAACTTATCTTCATAAATAATTCATTTTTGGCAGCTATGATTAGTAGAGTTAGGAAATAAAACTTGCGAGCGGTCAGTCAATATGAAATAAGGAGGTAAAATCCATGGATACACTGCTGTGGATCAGCGTTATTATCGGGATAGGCCTGATTGGCCTGGAAACCGTAAAGAAACAGGGGCGGGTCCCCAAAAGACGCGGCTACGACGACTAGAGGCCGGTCCTGCCCTGAACCGTACCTAATGAGCATCTCACTCTTCTTCTTGACATTAACATAGATACAGGAGGACGTTTTCAGGTTAGCCCTTGGCGGGTGGACCGGAAACGTTCTTTCTGTTTGGGCCCGCAGTGCAGTTCAGGCGCAGA
>JAXDBN010000014.1:0-2817 GCA_034678805.1 Syntrophomonadaceae bacterium | reverse complement strand
CCCTGCCAGTACTTTAATGAGCCGGCCGGCAGGAATAGGACCAGGCCCATCACAATCATGATTATTACCGGCACCAGGTAAGCTTTGGCGGTTGATACGGGTGCATTGGCTGCCATGTTCAATCCCCTCCTTCGATTATCCCATCTATTTATATCCTGATACTAGTCACCGGTTTTACCTTCAAGGCCCAGGTATTTTTGCAGGAGCTTGTTGAACCTGACCCGGGCGGGTGACAAGACATCCGCCACCAGCTGGGCATAAACGCCTTCCAGGGGTTCCTTCATAGGCTGCTGCTTAAACAATACTTCGGTTAGCATCGGCATACTCTTGATAAGCTCGGCTGCTTCCCGGGCGAAAAGGTCGATCTCCGGATCATCCTCGGCCAGATCAGAAATACGGCGCAGGCGCTGGGCATAGTCCAAAGAAACCCGGTATTCATCGGGGTGCTCCTTAAAGAACCGGGCCAGGTTGCTGAAGGTCTGCTTATAGTCCTCGCCCCACTGGAAATCATCCAGGATGCCGTGCAATTTCCGGTGCTCATCATAAATCTCCGGGTTAGCCCGGGCATATGCTTCGATTTGCTCTGCCCCCAATATCTCCGCGGTCATCTGCAGGGAAGGTGAATCGAAGGTGTCCTCATCCAAGCGCGAAGCATTGGCCTCGAGCAGGGCATCGATCCTGGCCGCCCGTTCTTCCAGGGTTTTGATATCCTGGAGCAAATCCCGCCGCAGCGATTGCAGCACCTCACGGGAAGAACTCGGATCTTTCACATCCCCCAGCATTTCCTTAATATGCTTGAGATCCAGCCCCAAAGATTTCAAGTGTTTGATCAGGCGCATCCGGTTCAGCTCCGCCGGCCCGTACAGGCGATATCCTGCTTCCGAACGCTCCGGTTCCGGCAGCAGGCCGATTTTATGGTAGTAATTAACCGTTTTCAGCGTAGTGCCGGTCAATTTGACAAATTCGCTTACCTTTAATTTATTCATGTCCATCCCGCCTCACCGTCAGTATAAACCCGACCCTAAGGGTCTAGTCAAGCGGTCTGAAAAAATCTTCACGATATTTTCGGAAGAGACCATAGCAAGCAGCCAAATTGGGATCAGGAATTAATTTGTTGACAATATGACCACGTGGTCATATGATGTTCTTGTAAACATGACCATGTGGTCATAAAAATTTGAGGGAATGGCAGTGAAAAAAAACAACGCTAGTTTTTCCGCGTCGGTAATAGCCTGGTGCAGAGCCTATCATGCGGTGCATGATGACCAAAAGATATTTGATGACTTTCTGGCTGGAGACCTGCTTACTGAAGAGCAGCGTACAAATTTCGCTAACACCATATATAGGTCAATGAAAGTAACCCATTATATAAGCTCCGGTAAACCTGTACCCTCTATTATGAAATTCTTGCTGCCCCGTTATATCCGTCAAACTATCGAGGCTATCGCTCCCCAAGACGTTGAAGTAGTCTCCAGTTCAACTCCGGCCGTGGATTGGTATATGCATGCTACCGGAGCTCTTGCCCTGGCGGTCAGCCGAGCCCGGTATACCGAAGACATCCTAATGGAGGCGGTCAGGAGGGGAGTAAAGCAGTATGTGATTTTGGGGGCAGGGATGGACACCTTTGCCTTCCGGCACCCGGAACTTATGGAGAAATTGCAGGTATTTGAGGTGGACCATCCGGCTGCCCAGGCTTTTAAGCGCCAACGCCTGGCCGAATTGGGCTGGGAGATTCCCGGGCATCTGCATTTTGTTCCGGTAGATTTCACACGCCAGAGACTTGACGAGCAACTTGGAAATTCATCATATGACCCGAAAGCCGAGACTTTCTTCAGCTGGCTGGGGGTTGTTTATTACCTGCCCCGTAAGACTGTATTTGATACCCTGCGCACAGTTGCAGGGATAGCCCCGCAGGGCAGTATTATAATTTTTGATTACCTGGATGCCGATGCCTATGACCACGCTAAAGTAACTCCGCGGGGACAGTGGCTGTTGTTGTCTCTGGTGGGTGCAAAAGCGAAATCCGGGTTTGACCCGTCGACTTTGTCTGATGACCTTGATGTATTAGGACTGCGTCTCCAAGAGAATCTAAATCCGTTAGATATTGAAAAAATGTATTTCCAGGAACACCCGGGCAGCTACCATGCCCAGGAGCATGCCCATTTTGCCCGTGCGATGGTTGAATAGTATATGGCCTGCACTTAACCCATTCCAGTTTCTAAAGGAGGAAAAATCATGCCCAAAGATACCTTTTTCAACTTGAACGAAGAAAAGCAGAAGCGGATATTTGAAGCGGCCGTACAGGAGTTTTCTACCCGGCGCTTCAGTGACGCATCCATTAACCAGATCATAAAGAACGCTGGGATACCCAAGGGTAGTTTTTACCAGTATTTTACCGACAAACAAGATATCTATCTTTATATGGCGGAAAAAATCTCAGAGGAGATTCATAAAATTCTTGGCGATCAAGAAGCCGCCGATCCCAATACCAGCTTTTTTGAAACCATTATGCAAAGAGCTGAAGGAACTCTTAAAGTAGGCAGCATAAGACCGGAATATACCAAGATAGGCGCATTGACAGTGATTGATAATAGTGAATTCATGCTGCAGCTCCTCAGAGTATCCAATCATAAGTACGCCGAAATAATCGAGCGTGATAAACAGGCTGGCCTTATCAAGCCGGAAATCGATTCCGAAGTGGTTATTAAAATGATGTACATCTTCGTTTTTAATGAATATTTGTACAGCGGATTGGATAAGACCCGGTATTTACAAAAGGTGGAAGCAGCAATCCAAATACTCAAGCAAGGTATTGCC
>JAXDBN010000013.1:0-5697 GCA_034678805.1 Syntrophomonadaceae bacterium | reverse complement strand
GAAAACGTCAGATAGATTGCAGCTTCCTATGCCGGAAAGAAATCTAGGATTGGTATAGAGGTTATGTATGACCCGCCACGGCTACACAACAGATAGGCCGTGATCCTGACTCAAAAACTTAATGCCGCTCATTTGGCCAATTCTCTTAATACATTGCCGTATTTGGTGTTCGTCTTGCGGAATGCCTCCGCCCATTCGGCAAATTCGGGATCATACGGTGTCAGCCGCAGTCCATCAGGCTCCTCAATCATTTGCACCAGATCATTCTCTTGCAAAAAAAGCCGGTCAATAATCTCCTTAGGTAGGATAATACCTAGACTATTGCCCACTTTTCTTATTTTCAGGGTGGTCATTTCGCTCACCTCCATTTGTTATAACTAGATTATAACTCAGTATGCCGGTTTTAAAACGATGTAATATACTAGCAGGATTTGACATTTTCCTGTGGAAAGTTTTAGTGTGACACCGAAGTCACAAGAAAAACATAGTAACCAATTCGCTCCGGGAATTATTGAAAAAGGGGAGGGAATAATGCATAAAGAAACATTCGAATCTCTATGGGATTATTGCACCTCAGATAACCGAGTCATACCTAATCCAATGGCTTGGAATGCATTATACGAGATACTAAAGGACAAGCGCCGAACACCATCTGGTGGTTGGGAACCACCCCTGCCGCTAATCCTTGGTGCGTGGAACTATTCAATGCCGATTGAAAAACAGTTGCGTTTTAAAGAGCACATACTTTGGGCCGATAGTAAGGATCAACTAAGTGAGGCAGCGACATTCTTGAGATCTTTGCCAGAGGAACAATGGTATCATTTTGGGGAACTGTAAACTTATTCTTAACGTTGGGGATTTGGAAACAACAAAACTTTAGGGAGAAAGAATCAGGCAGAGGGACTGATGCAATGTCTGTAGTCGGCAGATTGGTGTTGGAGAAGATGCAGTACCGAGAATTACCGTAAGCGTTACGGAAGACGATTTGCCGAATGCTGAAGAATACAGCATAATTTGGATGAAGAATGATCAAACTTCCCAGTATTAATAATGTTTTTGTCTCATTTGACACAAGGAATCAGATAACCTAACCCGAATTAGAAGCGATATAACCTTGCGGAAGAAGGATTAAAGTGAATCGTTTTGAATTGGAAAAGCTCATGGACGAACTGGTTGCTTTGCCACATGAGACTGAATGGGTAGAATTCAAATTAGATAGATATGAACCGCAACAAATCGGGGAATATATTTCCGCACTCTCTAACTCGGCGTGCCTTCAAGGGAAAGTTGCTGGATATCTTGTATTTGGCATCGAAAATGAGACTCATGAGGTCATAGGTACAAGTTTTGAGCCTGACAAAGAGAAGATTGGTAACCAGGAAATCGAGAATTGGCTGAGCACTCAACTAAGTCCGCGTATCGACTTTGAAATAATTCCGTTCATATATCAGAACAAGCCGATTGTTATATTTAAGATTGATCCAACTTATAATACTCCGGTTAGTTTTAGGGGCATCCAGTATATACGGGTTGGATCTTATAAAAAGAAGTTAGCTGATCATCCTGAAAAAGCTCGTAAAATATGGATTAAAACCAAAGACCATGTTTTTGAACGCGGCGTAGCGCTTAAGGGTTTAAGTGCGGATGATGTATTAAGGTTACTGGACTATCCAAGTTACTTTACCTTGATGAATCTCGCTCTCCCCGATAATAAGGCTGGAATCTTGGCCAAATTCATCGAAGAGGAATTAATCGTATCGCACAAAGGTATGTACAATATCACTAACCTAGGGGCGATACTCTTTGCTGCTAATCTTGATTTGTTTGATGGGCTCAATCGAAAAGCAGTCCGGGTCGTTATTTATAAAGGGAAGAATAAACTTAAGACCATTAAGGAACAGAGGGGACACAAGGGTTATGCTAATGGATTTGAGGTATTGGTCACCTACATTAATGATCAGCTGCCTACTAATGAAGAGATAGGAAAGGCATTTCGCAGGGAAGAAAAGATGTATCCGGAGTTGGCAATTCGTGAACTGGTAGCCAATGCGTTAATCCATCAAGACTTCAGTAAAACAGGAACCGGACCAATGGTTGAGATTTTCGAAAACCGGGTAGAAATTACTAATCCTGGTAAGCCCTTGATTGACACACTAAGATTCATTGATCATAGTCCCCAATCTCGTAATGAGAAACTGGCCTATTTTATGAGGCGAATTAATATTTGCGAAGAGAGGGGCAGCGGTATAGATAAAGTAGTTGATGCCGTTGAATCCTACCAGCTGCCGGCGCCTAATTTTGTGGCGGAGGAAGATTTTCTGCGGGTTATTTTATATGCATACAAGTCTTTAAAAGAGATGACTAAAGACGACAAGATTAGAGCTTGTTACCAACATTGCTGTCTTAAATATGTGTCTTCTGATTTTATGACCAATCAATCTCTTAGGCAACGATTCCAAATTGAAGAGAGAAACTATTCAACAGCTTCAAGAATTATAGGTGAAACTATTAAAGCTGGATTCATTAAAGATTATGATCCAGATAGTAGATCGAAGAAGTATGCTAGATATATTCCGATCTGGGCCTAAAAGCCTTAAAGTGAAATCTTATTTGCCGTTAGTTTCAGGTCACTTTAGCAAATAACTATATCGAATAATCAAGGGATTGAGTTATTGAGATCAATAACTCAATTTTTATGTGACGGTTATGTGATTAATCGCAATATTTGAAATTGTCAAGCATTTATTATTAAACTTTGGCATGTTATTGTGATTTTAACAGACTAATTAAAGAGATAATTGTTAAGTCCGATTTATAGGGATTGATAGTTCAATTTATGTTTAGCGGGCGGGTTATTTTACTTAGATTATTGACCAATTAAGTGTTGCAATATTGAGATCAATCATTCAATCTTATGTGACGGTTATGTGATAAAACAAACTAGCATTTCTTAAGGTCATTTACTATTAATGAACCGCCTCAAGCAAATCTATGTATCCACCAGCTACTGAAACTTGCCTCCCAATCAGCAACCAATTATCACTAGGATCTTTTTATTATCTAAAGTTGATGTATCCAACTTATTCCCATCTAAAGTCCATATCGATTGCTTGATAGCCATATTTACTTACTTTCTTAGCTTTTTTGGAGATTACAGTATAGTGTAGAGTGTCATTTCAGGCCGGTCATAAAAGAATCATCGCCAAATGCTCTCTAAATGTACTAGCCATTACGTTATCGTTGGCGATACTAATTTCTCTATTTATTTCCATATTCCTGTAATATACTAGCAGGATTTGACATTTTTCTGTGGAAGGTTTAAGTGTGAATCATGATCACCGGAAAAATGTTTTAAAACGTCAACAGGCCAGGCAAGAAATGCTGGCTTGGGGGGGAATTTATGAATATCCTGCTGCAAGAATTGGCCGCGGCGGTCCAGAGATATCCCTGGCAGGAGAAGCTGCTGCTGGTGCCGTCGCGTTCGTACGGTTACCAGCTGATGGAGGGCCTGGCCCGGGAGGGAACGCCCTGGCTCAACCTGCGCCCGCTAACCCCGCTGGGACTGGCCATGGAAATCATCGAGCCGGAACTGGTTCAAAGGGGCCTGCAGCCGGTCAGTCATTACCAATGCCTGAGCCTTTTGGACCAGATCATTGCAGCCATGGATTCCCGGGGTGAACTGAGATATTTCAAGACTATGAATGAATCCGGGCAGCTGAGTGGTCTGCTGCTTCGTTCCATCCGCGATCTGCGCCTGACCGGAATCGGAACCGGTGACATAGAGCCGGGCGTGTTTGTCGATCCGCAAAAAGGGATTGAACTGCAGTCGATTTTCAATCAGTATGACCTGGAACTGGAAGCCCGTCACCTGGTCGACGAAGCGGAAATATTCGGACGGGCCTTATACCTGGCTGCCAGTGAGGAACCCCCGGCTCAATCCCGGGTGCTGTTGATACCTGGACAACTGGAGCTTTCCCCGGCTGCTTTTCATTTCCTGGAGAGCTTCCCGGCGGAGAGAGTCATTTTGGCTCACGACCCGGTAACCGGTTTGGACAATCCCTTTCCGCGCCGCTTCGATCCTGCTGTTCAGCCATCGCCTCAATCCAGTTTGAGTTACATATTCGATTATTCCGCCAATAACCTAACCGCGAATGATATAGAGATATTTCCGGCCTACGGGGAAGCCTGTGAGGTGCGGGAGGTCCTGCGCCGGATCAAGAAGTCCGGTTATCCCCTGGACCAGGTCCTGCTGTGTGTCACCCGGGTCCAGCCCTACCTGGCATTGCTGTACAACGAAGCCCTGCGGATGGAGCTGCCTGTCGCATGGGCTGGCGGGGTGCCGGTGGTTTATACCCATCCGGGTAAACTGATCAGCGGCATCCTGGAATGGATGAATTCCGATTACCCGGTCAGTATTATCTACCGCCTGCTGCTGGGCGGTGACCTCGGTATAGTTTCGGCCCTGGACGCAGCCAACCTGCTGCGCAATTCGGGGATTGTCTGGGGAAAACACCGGTGTTTCCGGCGTCTCGAGCAGATGGCCGGCGAACTGAAGGATGAATTGGAAGCGGCCATTGATGCCGGGGCTTCCTCCCGGGCGGCTCGGCTGAGCAACCAGCTTTTCACGCTCAAACAGATTCAGAGCATTCTTAATGATATCATCGGCTCCATCGATGCCGCTGGATTTGAGGATAAATTCGACCTTGCCCGGTTATGTGATGCCCTGGCGGCGATAATAGAGCAGTATGCGCCGATCCGCAGCGATCTTGATGCCCTGGCCCGGCAGGTTATTATTGATCAACTGGCTGGGATACGCGATTCCAATCCGTCTCCGGTGAAAACCGGGCCCGCCACCAGGATGCTGGAGCAGGCCCTGGCAAGCCTAATGGCAGGAGCCAGTGGTCCCCAGCCTGGATACTTGTATGTGGCCGGGGTGGATGAGGGGATCTGGTGCAGCCGTCCGGTAACCTACCTGCTGGGAATGGATGCCGCCCGGATAGAAGGCCGGACCTTCCAGGACCCGGTATTACTGGACTGTGAACGTGAACTTCTCAGCCCCCAGCTGGATTTGCAAAGAGACCAGCTGCAGCAGCGTATCTGCCGGGTGGCCGCCTTGTTGGCTTCACGACGAGGACCGGTCAATATTAGTTTCCCTTGCTATGATGTCCTGGACGCCCGGCCCTGTGCCCCTTCGTCCTTGCTCCTGCATGTTTACCGGCTCCTGAGCGGACAGCCTGGGGCCGATTACAGCGACCTGCTCAATTCCCTGCCGTCACCGGCCGTCTATGTTCCCGCTAACGCCAATCTGGCCATAGACGAAAGAGACTGGTGGCTGGCTCACATCCTGGGCCCGGCAGCGGGTAAAGTTTATCCCGAAGACGTGGCCGCCTGTTTTCCTGATTTGCAGCAGGGCTTGACTGCCTTGTCTTGGCGCCATAGCGACGAGTTTACCGAATATGATGGCAAAATATCAGCGCTGGATCAGCTGGATCCGCGTCTCGACCCTAAAAAGGCCCTATCGGCCAGTGCCATCGAAACCATGGCTAAATGCCCTTTCATGTATTTCCTCCGTTATATTCTGGGTATAGAGCGTCCGGAGGAGATGAGCATCGACAACTCGGCCTGGCTCGATGCCATGCAGCGAGGGTCCCTGCTGCATTCTATTTACTGTGGGTACCAGCAGGAGGTCTACGGCCC
>JAXDBN010000012.1:0-9737 GCA_034678805.1 Syntrophomonadaceae bacterium | reverse complement strand
GGATGACCTGATCAAACGTTTGCGCCGCAAGCTTAATGAAAGCGATTCGGAGACCAACATTCAGACTATATGGGGGTACGGGTACCGGTTAGATGGTAAAGTGGAAAAGCATCTCTACTAAAATATTGTTCAGCTACCTGAGCGTGGTGGTATTTACGTTCCTGGTAACGGCCCTGGCGTTTTACCCCATGTTGGTCGGGGCATTGGAAAGACGTGCCGAAATTGGCCTGGAAAAACAGGCTTGGGAAATAGCCTATACAATTGGAACAGGCTCACTGCCACTGCAAGGGCAAAAATTGCCCTTGACCATACTTTTATTGGGGCGATCGGTCGAAAGCGATTTTCTATGGATTGACGCCGAAGATGTTATTGTTCACAGCAGCCGTCCCCAGCAGTATATGGTAGGGCAGGTGGTAAGTCAACTTCCCTATATTTTAAGGCAAGATGGCAATTTTGATCGCAGCCAGGCCAATATTTTTAAGACCGAGAATTATTTAGCCGCGGAAGTGCCGGTAAGCAGCGGCGACACCATATTGACCTTCGTTTCTATTGGTACCCTTCAGGCGATGTACCGGGAGACTTTATTAATGATTTTCGGCAGCCTGTTAGCTGCCTTATTGGTGGCCCTGTTGATTGCTTTCTTCTTAATCCGCTATTTGGTCAAACCATTGCGTTCACTGGAGGATTTTGCCCAGGCAGTGGGCAATCGCCAGTTTGATCAACGTTTGGAGATAGAATCTGACGATGAACTGGCCCAGTTAGCGTCAGCCTTTAACCAAATGTCCAATCAGCTGAAGAGCTATGACGACAGTATGCGGAGTTTTTTTCAGAATGCATCCCATGAACTGAAAACACCCCTGATGAGCATCAATGGCTATGCAGAGGGTATTCGGGATGGAGTGTTTACAGGCCCGGAATTGGAAAATGCCTTAGATATCATTCACAAGGAAAGTGTTCGCTTAAAAAATGTAGTGGAAAATATCATTGATCTCACCATACTCGACCAGCCTCACAGCCCTTATCTTCTACCCCATGATCTTGATTATGTAATGGAACAGGTTCTGGATACAGTAGGGGGCTATGCCTTGGAACGGGGGATACTGATAGAAACCCAGATACCGGAGAAAATATTGGTAATCGGCGACTGGGATCAATTACACAGCCTCATGGTTAACTTACTCTCTAACGCCATTCGGCATGCCCGGAGCAAAGTTATTGTCCGTTCCTCACTAAGTGAGGGCGGCAGTAAGGTCAGGATAGATGTAACAGACGATGGCGCAGGTTTTACGCCCACAGACCTTGAACATGCTTTTGATTATTTTTATAGCGGAGTTCCATCCGGTTCGGGATTGGGTTTGACCATTGCCCAAAAAATCGTGGCCGAACATTCTGGTACTATCAGGATCTATAATGATCCAGATGGGGGAGGGGCAGTGGTTGAAGTGATACTGCCCGCGGCAATTGAGACCCAAGAATAGCACTGTTTATTTGCATGACCGTCAAAAATAAATTGACGGTCTTTCAGTGGTTATCCATTTAATCCAAGTGGTATATAATTATCAAGGCAGACGTTACATAGGTGGGGAGAATTACTGTGTTAAAACGACATGGTGCCCTGGAGGGGATGTTGCACAAACGCCGCTTCCGGGTGCGCTTGTTTTTTGAAGGAATATTGATCGGCTTGATTGCCGGTATCATAATAGTGTTATTTCGATACATGCTGCAGCTTGCTACAGTCTGGCTGGAGAGACTCTACGCCTATTTGGGAACCCATGAGTACTGGATGACCATGCTGTGGATTGTGGCCCTGGCAGTTGTTGCTTTGCTGCTGGACAAAATTGTCCGTATTGAACCGATGATCAGCGGCAGCGGCATACCCCAGGTAAAAGGTGCTGTTCACCGGCAGATTAATATGAAATGGCCGAGTGTCCTATGGTGGAAATTTATCGGAGGAATTTTGGCCATCGGCTCTGGTCTGTCACTGGGCCGGGAAGGACCTTCGATACAGTTAGGAGCTGCAGTTGGGCAGGGTATAAACCGTCTGCTGGGTGGTTTCAAAATAGAAGAAAGAATTTTGCTTACCAGTGGAGCCAGCGCGGGTTTGGCGGCGGCCTTTAATGCTCCCCTGGCTGGAGCAATATTTGCGCTGGAAGAATTGCATAAAAACTTCTCCCCGCCGGTACTGCTTTCGGCCATGGCAGCTTCTTTGACAGCCGACTATGTATCACGGCATTTCTTTGGGATCAGGCCTATTTTTGATTTTCATACCCTACCGGTCCTGCCGATGAATTATTTTGCCGTACTGCTGCTGTTGGGAGCAGTTACGGGAATGTTGGGCCTGCTCTTCAACTGGAGCCTGGTTAAAAGCCTCCAGCTTTATGAAAAGCAAAAAATCATGCCTTCACGGCTGCGCATGTTAATCCCATTATTATTGACTATACCGGTAGGATTTTGGGTGCCGCAGGTGTTAGGCGGAGGGCAGGGTTTGATCGACGGGCTGCAGAATAATCAGTATCTGCTGCCGATGTTGATTATGTTGGTCATTGTCAAGTTTGGAATAACTCTGGCGAGTTACGGATCAGGTGCACCGGGTGGTATATTTATGCCTATGCTGGTAATAGGAGCCTTGATCGGAGGGGTATTTGGCCAGCTGGTGATTCAGTTCTGGCAGGTTGATACCATGTTCGGCAATAACTTTGTGGTTTTTGCTATGGCCGCTTTTTTTACCGCCGTTGTTAAAGCACCCATTACCGGCAGTATTCTCATAACCGAGATGACAGGATCCTTTGAACATCTCCCCGCTCTTATAACCGTTTCTATGACCGCCTATATCGTAGCCGATCTCCTGAACTCTAAACCTATCTATGATACCTTACTGCACCGGTTCATGACCAAACGCTCCAATACCACCGTCAACTCAGACCAGGGTGGCAGTACGGTACTGGAAGCGGTTGTAAGCCTGGGTTCACAGCTGGATGGAAAGATGATCAAGGATATTAGTTGGCCACGCAACTGTTTACTTATCAATATCAAGCGCGGTGAGGAACAAATCATACCCAGCGGCGATACCAGGATTATCGCCGGCGATTATCTGCACATTATGACCAGTGAAAATCACGCTGCGGAAATAAAACCGGTTCTTCTCCGTATGGCGGGCTTGATCATAATTGACGGTGATCTAAGCACTAGATAATCTCAAAGCTATGGCCTGATTTTACTCTGGGTCAGCAGTTATACCCAGCCGTTTTAATAAAGGTTTGATAGTCAGACCCTGCACCACCAGGGAAAAAAGAACTACCGCAAAGGTCATGTTGATAAGCAGACTGCGGTAAGGCAAGGCTGGATCCAGCCCTAAAACCATGGCCATGGAGAGAGCTCCCCTTAAACCGCTCCAGACCTGAACATGTCTCCAGGAAACCGGAACTTGGGGACCAATCAGATTTAACAGCCCTCCCAGTCCGTACACGGATACGACCCGCCCAAAGAGTACTGCCAGGATGGCTGCGAATACCAATAGCCCGGTTAAACCCAGGGTAATATACGATTCTTCCAATCCCACCAGCAGGAACACCGCCGAATTCACCGCAAAGGCTATGTACTCCCAGAAGGAGAGCACGGCCACCTGAGAGATAACACTCATTCCCTTGGTCATCCCGTAATTGCCTACCACTATACTTGCCGCTACTACAGCAAAAACCCCTGATACATGAAAATGTTCGGCTGCCAAATAGGAACCAAATGCTACTACCGTAGTCAGCATTACCTCCACCAGATGATCATCGTATTCGCGGGTGATGCGGGAAGCAATTCCTCCGATGACCAGGCCGATCAGCGCCCCTCCGCCTATAGTGGTGATAAAGGAAAATACTGCCGACAACGAGTTAAAATTGTCTCCGGCCAGCAATCCTGAAATGATGATGAATAGCACAACTGCTACGCCGTCATTGAAAAGACTCTCGGCTTCAATAAGGTTCGACAACTGCTCGTCGGCGCCTAGTTCCTTAAAAATAGCCAGAACCGAGATGGGATCGGTAGGCGAGATAATTGCACCGAAAAGCAAGGCTGCCAGCCAGGGCAGACCAACGACGTAATATACCGCGCCCCCCACAACAAACGTGGCTATGATAGTCCCCAGTACTGCAAAAACGGTGATAGGGAACCACTGCTTTTTTAACAGATGCAGGTTAATATTGATGCCGGCGTCAAAGAGAATTGGGGGTAAAAAAAGGGCAAACAGCAAATCAGGATTGAGGTGAGTCCCCGGCAGCAATCCCAACAAACCTACCCCTAGTCCGCATAAAACCAGGGCAATGGTGAAAGGAATTTTTATAAAACGTCCTAACATAGCCACTGCTGTAGCTAACAGCATCAACCAGAAGAAGTTGGTGGTGATTTGATCCATTATTTATCCTTCTTTGACAAGAAATAGGTAGTTAGATTATAACCTTAAGTAGACTTTAGTTTAAAGGCAGCGGATAAATTGATCCTAAAAATTTTGGGTAGAATGTCTCGTGGTACACGCCTCAATTTTGCCACAAGTTTCACTTATAATCAGGTCGCCGGTAGGGAAAGTTTGATGAAGAAGTCAATACTATAGAGGTGACAATATGTCTGGCAAGTTACTGGGTTTGATAACTATGATCACGGGAAGTATTATTTTAGGTGCAGTTATCGAAAAATTGTTTGGTTACAGATTGACCAAAGCAGCCGAAAAGAGCCGTTCATACATAGACGATGCCATCGTTGGCGCCTTCAAAGGCATGATCTTACTATGGTGTACGCTGGCGGGCCTCTATTTCGCGTTGCTCTGGAATTTTGGTTATGCAGACTGGATGAATCAGGCGGCCAGGGTTTTGGTATCTATAGCTATCATATCGGTTACCCTGGTGGGAATGAAACTCACCACGGGGCTTATTTCAGGCTACAGCCATAGTTCAGGGGGAAACTTACCCTCCCTTTCTTTATTTGCTAATCTTGCCAAGTTATTGGTGTTCATTATCGGTATACTTGTATTGCTTCAATACCTCGGCATATCGATCACCCCTTTGCTTACCGCTTTAGGGGTAGGGGGTATTGCGGTAGCTTTAGCCCTACAGGATACGCTTTCCAATATTTTTGCCGGGATTCATATCCTGGCTTCCAGGCAGATTAAACCGGGAGACTATATAAAACTGGATTCCGGCGAGGAGGGTTTTGTCACCGATATTAGCTGGCGTAATACCAGCATTTGCACAATTGCCAACAACATGGTGCTGGTGCCTAATTCAAGGTTGTCGACCGCTATAGTCACTAACTATGAACTGCCCGGTCATGAGATGTCGATTCTGGTAAATGTCGGGGTGAGTTATTCCAGCGACCTGGAGCAAGTGGAGCGGATTGTTATTGATATAGCCAGTGAGTCAATGCAAGATGGCCCCGGCGGGGTCCCGGAGTTCAAACCCGTGGTGCGGTTCCAGGCTTTTTCTGATTCCAGCATCGATTTTATTGTTATTCTTAAAACCAAGTCTTTTGCCGACCAGTATATGCTTAAGCACGAGTTCATTAAGAAGCTCCACCGCCGCTTTAATGAAGAAAATATCGAGATACCCTTCCCGATTCGGACTATTTACTTGAAAAGTGAAGGTTAAGAAAGTAAAGGAAGATAAACTATACTGTAGCGGACAGCAGATATAAAACGACCCAAACCGGTTGAGACGGCGATATCTTTTACCCGGTAGATAATAATAGCAATCCCAGCCTCCCCCTTCCGGCAGGTTAAATAACTGCAAAGTTAACCAATCCCCGGGTTCAAACCAACCTGCCGGTTTAGGAAATATAATCGGGTGGTTACCCAAAGCAATGACCCCTCCGGTTTTTTGCTGGAGGGGTCGCTTTTGTCCAAACCACTATTAGAATACTATCCAACGTATTATGAAAAGACATCATTGGGTGGAAACCATACAAATTATTAAAACAGCAGTTATTTATTTGGGAAAATGTTAATTAAATTGCTGCAAATGAATATATTTAGGCAAACGAATTAGGCTGGTAGGATATATGAATGTTTTCACCCATAAATCGGTGTTGATATTTTTTACGGCTTTGGGAATTATCCTGGGGTCCTCATTGTTGGGCGCATTGGCCGCGGTTTTAGTAAAAGAGCCGCCTACCGAAACCATGTTGAAATTGGCGAAGGAAATCAAGATATGGGCAATTGTAGCCGCAATCGGGGGGACTTTTTCGACCTTTGAAATCATTGAATCAGGCCTTTTTAAAGGGGAATTAAGGCCGCTGGTAAAACAGCTTATATATATTTTCTGTGCTCTGGCTGGCACCCAGTCAGGCTATTATCTGATCCTTATCCTATCGGGCCGGGGCCGATGAAACGCATACTGTTCTGGTCGGCCATCTTTATTGTCGGCTTGCTGCTCGGGGCATCCCTAACTGCGGCATTGATAGGGGGACAGATTGATTTACTGCATATGGAAAATATAACCTTGCAAGAGAGTCTGGCAGCAATGGATGAGCAAATCCAACATCTGCAGGAAAAGCCCAAGAAGAGAATTATCAGCAGAATAGATGCCAAAGTAATGTTTAACGATGACTCCGATTTTGATGATTTTGAGGAAGGCACTATTCAGTTGACAGTTGAAAAAAACATTCGCGAGTGGTTGGCGGCAATAATCGGACAGGGTGTAAATGAAGTAGATTACCTGTTGATTCCTCAAATAATAGACAACCGGGATATTGAGATTAACGGTAAAAAGATACGCTTGGCGATAAGGATGGTTGTTATCTCAGATATAGTAACCGTTTATGTAATCACCCAAAAGGTACCTTCCGATCTATAACAGACTCGAAAAAACGGTATGATTAGGTTTTGTCTCATCACTTAAATATCATCTCCTTAGTTCTGCCACAAGTGTGTTTTATTTTGGTAATATGGGTGTCTGTTATTACTAATCTTGACGAAATCAAGGTGCCCGGTCATCATGTAGTCACAGGACAAAGGAGGAATGATGAACAAAGAGGACGTTTTTAAGGATATAAATGAAAAAGGAATTGAATTCGTCAGACTGCAGTTTATTGATATATTTGGAATTATGAAGAGCACTTCCATTATGGCTAGTGAACTGGAGCGGGCTTTTGCCGGTGAATTGATGTTTGACGGTTCGTCCATTGACGGTTTTGCTTCTATCGAAGAATCTGACCAATGCATAGTACCCGATCCTGAGACTTATGCGATTATGCCCTGGAGACCCAGAGAAGAGGGTGTAGCCAGGATGATCTGCGATGTATATACAACCGATGGCAAGCCTTTTTCTGGATGTCCGCGTCACATTTTGAAAAAAGCTCTGCTTGAGGTTGAGCAACTTGGTTTTGAATACAACATTGGCCCCGAAGGGGAGTTCTTCCTATTCCACTCGGATGCCAAAGGCTACCCGCTGTTTAATATCCATGATCAAGCCGGTTATTTTGACCTGGCACCGGTAGACTTGGGCGAAGATGCCCGCCGTAATATTATTCTTACCCTGAAAAAGATGGGATTCAGTATCGAGGCATCCCACCATGAAGTGGCCCCCGGACAGCACGAGATAGACTTTAAGTATAACGAAGCTCTGCGAACGGCAGATAATTGGGTTACCTTCCGTGATGTAGTCAAGAACACGGCCCGCCAATCAGGTCTTTACGCTACCTTTATGCCTAAACCGCTGAGCGGGGAAAATGGCAGCGCCATGCACTGCAACCAATCTTTGTTCAAAGGCCATGTTAACGTATTCTATGACCCACAGGATCCATCCGGGTTAAGTGCACTGGCACGGTTCTTTATCGGCGGACTTCTGAGACACGCCAGGGGTATGGCGGCAATCGCCAATCCGATAGTAAATAGTTATAAACGGTTGAAACCGGGTTATGAAGCCCCGATCAATGTCGCCTGGTCAGCCAACAACCGCAGTACCTTGATTCGGGTTCCGGCCGCCCGCGGAAACAGTACCCGGATCGAATATCGCAGTCCCGATCCAACCGCTAATCCCTATATTCTATTTGCTTTGCTGCTCAGGGCCGGGTTGGACGGAATCAAAAATAAAATCATGCCTCCCGAACCAGTGATGGGCAATGCTTATCATATCGATGCTGCCTATCCCACCAGCTCCAAGCCGGCACGCTATCCCCGCGACCTGCAGGAAGCCCTGGAAGAAATGGTGTGTGATCCCTTAATACTTGATACGATAGGGGAGCATGTCTTTAACAATTATCTGAAGCGAAAACAAAAGGAATGGGATGAGTATGCGGAATGCGTACATGAATGGGAAATACGTAAATACCTTAACCGATTATGAGTGTTGCTGCTTTTGTCCGATAATTGATTTAATTCCCTGGTTAGAGATAATCTAATAAAGTCCATGAATTTTGGGGCATGGTGGAGCTAAGCCAGCTCGCCGGTCTCCATAACGTATCACTATGCCAGGGCGCTCTTTCCTTTGTGAGGCTGTAATCGGAAAAACCACACATAGAATTTTCTCGAAACATAAAAGGTTATAAAAAGGGTAATCCAGGTGAAATACCATTCCCAGTGAAGATAATTAATGATAGCAGTGTGTCTCTCGCATAACACTTCAATTAAGGTCATTACAGTACAGAAGCTGAAATAATGCCAAAACTGCCTTAATAGATTTTTCCCCTCCGGGTAATGAAGGTTGAATACTACGCAAATAGATGGGTATATAAAATATTCAAAATCAAAACTGGATTTGGTAGCATGGCTGAATGACCTGACCGGATATTCCAACAGCCCGCATTGGACTACCACCAGACCGATTACCCAGGTCAGCGTCTGTTTAAAAAAGAAGATCACCAGTGCTTCTCTAATCTTATTCTTGGGCACATAACCCAAAAGCATGATTGCTGCAATTATCCAGGCTGATGCCAATATAACTATTTCCTTGGTCATGATATCTCCCTGATAATAGTACTTTATCTTACGGTAATTCCGAAATATTTAGGCTTGAAACTAAATTTACCTCTCGCGTTATAGCTTCCCCAAAATCATGAGTCTTAATAGATTCTTACACTGGCATATGATTTAAGAATAATAAGAACTGCGAGTAGGGACGGGGAGAATGCTGTCATAGCGTTAGTTAATCTAAAACTGTAATCAAGGTAAATTAGCTGTTTGTTGTGACTGAACCGTTTTTGTTCTCTGATTTGGCCTTAAACCAGGCTATCAACAACATCACTCCCGGGATAAGATACTCAAAGAACAGCGCTACCCCCGGGAAAGTGTGAGGAACACTGTGGAACAGGTCGGTTGTGCCCTGATAGAAAACCTGGGAGAAAACCAGCAGCATAATACCAATAGTCCAAGCCAGGGGACGGTAATCTTTGAGGCCGGCTGCCTGTGCAATCCCACTGCTGATGAAGAACTGGCCCAGGGTGATTTTACCCCAAAAGGCTACGATCCATATGGTAACTAAGACTATCTTGAGCCCTGCCGCGGGAATGTAATCGGCCATGTAAAAGGTTGAGTAGTATGCATGTGAAGCTACCTTCACCCCCAAGATACCTATGGCGGCTATGGTAGTGAAAGTAATAAAGCCCGCTATCGCCAGGTTTGCTGTTATGCCACCCCATAGCGCTTCTTTACGGGTTTTTACATAGGGGAACAGAAAAACTAATAGAATTAGTTCACCCCGGTAGGCGTGAGGAGTCAGGGTACTCTGCATGATAGTATTTAAACCAGCCTCGCCGATGGGAAA
>JAXDBN010000011.1:0-18405 GCA_034678805.1 Syntrophomonadaceae bacterium | reverse complement strand
CCAAAGAGGAGGTAAAGTCAGCCGCAAAACCATTGATAGGCTCAATGCGGAATATCTTACCGCCCATGGTACGAATAATGCGCCATCCTCCAAAAGCCGTGCCGGCTGACATGGCTAAGGCACAGGCGATCTTGGCCCATAAGGGAACCGTAAAGGTTGATATCATTCCGGCCCCCAGCAGACTCATAGTGATGATTCCCATGGACTTCTGAGCATCGTTGGAACCATGAGCAAAAGCCGCCATACAAGCGGTTAATACCTGCAGGCTGCGGAACCGTAAATTTATTCGGACCGGTGATGACTTGCTGAAAACCCAAAACAGCAAGGTCATAACCATGCTGCCCATTACTAATCCAATTAAAGGTGAGCTGACCAGACCTACGATGATTTTAACCAAACCATGCCATAGAACTGCAGCTGAACCACTCCGGGCGATTACCGCTCCAACCAGACCCCCGATGAGGGCATGGGAAGAACTGCTGGGGATACCGAAATACCAGGTAAATACATTCCAGAATATGGCCCCGATTAAAGCCGCCAAAATTACCACCGGGACTACATCCGTTTCGGCCACAATGTTTTTGCCGATGGTAGCGGCAACAGCAGTTCCGCTGACTGCACCCAGGAAATTAAAGCCGGCTGCAATAAGAATCGCATTACGAGGCGATACTGCTTTGGTGGAAACTGAAGTGGCAATGGCATTGGCGGTATCATGAAACCCGTTTATATAGTCAAATAGCAGGGCAAACATTACAATAATGACTACCCAACCGCTGTTGAATACATGCGCACTAAACATATTTGACCGCGATCCCTTTAAGTACATTGGCTACATCCTCGCAGTTGTCAAGGGTAGTCTCCAAGTGTTCGTATATTTCCTTCCACTTCAACATATAGACCGCATCATCGGTTTGCTCAAACAGCCGGGCTATCCCTGCTCGATAAAGGTTGTCTCCCTCGTGTTCATGGCCCCTGATTACCTCGCAGGAATCAACTATAGACTGGTGGTTGATCTTGACATCTCTCAATTTTAAGACGGCTTTTTGTATCTCATCGGAGGCCTCTTCCAATACGTTCACTAAAGCGGGGATAAATCTTTCCTTCGGTTGGGCGCACTTATAGATCACCATCTTTTCCATAGTCCCCTGGATATGGTCCAGGACCTGGTTCAAAGAATGTGATAAGGATAATATGTCTTCGCGGTCAAAAGGGGTAATAAAGGAATGATTGATCTGATCCATAACCTCGGCAAAAATCTGGTCGCCGCGGTGTTCTACCTTGTTAATGCGTTCTAAATTCGCATTTTTATCACTGCGTTCTGCAAAATAACTCTTCAATATCTGGGTAGCCTCGCAGATGGCTGCGGCCTGTTCCTCAAAATAGCCAAAGAACTTAACTTCTTGAGGCTTGAACTTAAACGCCAAGCTGATATTCCTCCCATCCTATTATCACTACATTTCTTATTATAGCAGTACATGGTTGTTAAGTTAATAATGTGCAGGTCAATTATTTAATGAATACCCTGCGGGCACGGTCAATAACATAGAAAGATCCTGTAATTACGACAAATTCTTTGTCTCCGACCAGTGCCATGCTCCGGGCTACGGCCGTTTCAATACATTCTTCCTTAACCATTTCAATGGCCGGGTACATTTCCTGCCAGGCGTGAGCTACTTCTTCCCAGGTCTTGCTTCGGGTACCCTCCGGCCGGGTAACAACAACTGCCCGGGTATTTTCCGCCCAAGCATTTAAAATTCCTTTTCTCTCTTTATCATCCAGCAGGCCACAGAGCAGGACCTTTTTTCTGCCTGGCAGAAGCAGGTTGAGAGACTCAGCCAGGGCACGAGCCCCCTGGGGATTATGGGCCGCATCCACTATCACCAACGGCGAGCTGTTTACTGCCTCCAGTCTCCCCGGCATCCTCAGGTTGGCCAGGGAGTCACCGATATTTTCTACAGCAATATTCAATCCCTGGTCTTTAAGTACTAATAAGGTACGGATAGCCGTTGCCAGGTTACGCAATTGGTATTCCCCGGGTAAGGTATAGGTAACACCGGTTAAGCTGCAAGCCGGTCCTTCTATGTTCAGTATTTGACCTTCCAAAGAATTGGGGCCGGAGTGGGTTATAATGATATCGCGGCTAAGGTAGAGCGGTGAGCGCAGCTGGTGCGCTTTTTCGGTTATCACCTGCATAGCTTCCTCGCCCAGTTCCCCGACTACTACCGGGACCCTGGCTTTTATTATGCCCGCTTTGTTGGCTGCTATTTCGGCCAGGTTATTACCCAGGAAGGCAGTATGATCAAAATCAATCCCGGTTATCACCGCAGCCAGAGGGATAATAACATTGGTGGAATCATAGCTGCCGCCCATTCCCACTTCCAGCACCACTAGATCTACTTCTTGCTGATGGAAGTATTGAAAGGCCGCCGCGGTTAATACCTCAAATTCGGTGGGATGTTCTTGACCCCGGTTAAGCAAGGTCTGGATATGGTACTCGATATCGTCCAGGATGGCCTGTAATTGGCCAGCGCTGATCTGAATCCCGTTGATGGTGATTCTTTCCAGGTATGAATGAAGATGGGGCGAGTTGAACCGCCCCACCCGGTAGCCGCATGTTGTTAAGGCATTGGCTATGATTAATGAAGTGGACCCTTTCCCGTTGGTACCGGCGATGTGTACACAACGCAGGCCCTGCTGGGGATTGCCCATTATTTGCAGCAGGCTCGTAATCCTGTCCAGGCCGGGTTTGCTTCCCAACCGGGTTAGGTCCAGCAGACGCTTCTCTATCTGCTCTTGAATATCTGCAGCCGTTGTAATAAACCTTCTCTCCGCAGCCTGGCCTCTTCGGCACGGCCCCGCTCTTTCGCTATAACATCAGCTGGTGCCTTGGCCAGGAAACTGTCATTATTGAGTTTGGCATCAGTTTTTGCTATATCCGCGTCAATATTTTTTAAATCTTTTTCCAGCCGGCTTACTTCTTTGTCTACATCTATAATACCTTCCAGCGGCACATATATTTCGGCAAAAGCCAATAGGGCTGAAACCGCCTGTTGAGGCGTCTCTTCCATCCCCTCAACAGTCTCCAACTCGCTCACCCGGGCCAGATCCTTAATATAGGATCCATATTGCCGGAACAGCTCTCTGATTTTAAAATCAGGCGCAGATATGATGGCCTTAATGGCAATCCCATGGCTTATGTTAAACTCCGCCCTGATATTACGGAGGGAACGTATGGCTGCCATTATCAACTGCATCTGCTCAATACGGTCTGTTTCAACCCGGTTGGGTTCATACCTGGGCCATGCTTCCAGCATGATAGTCTCCCCGTGACCGGGCAGGTATTGATATATTTCCTCGGTGATAAAAGGCATAAAAGGGTGCAGCAGCTTCATGGTCTGCATCAGCACATCCCGCAGCACGTTCTGTACCACTGCTCTGTCACGGCGGTTATCGGGATGGAATAACCGCGGTTTGGCTAGTTCTATATACCAATCACAGAACTCATCCCAAATGAAATCATACATGCGACGGGCGGCTTCGCCCAATTCATAGTTGTCCAACAGGTTGGTAATTTCCGCGATCTTCTGATTGAGCCGTCCATAAATCCAGCGGTCGGCCAAAGTCAGTTCATTATCTGGTATCTCAATCGGGCTGTAATCTTCCAGATTCATCAGTACAAAACGGGCTGCATTCCATATCTTGTTAGCAAAATTACGGGTGTTCTCTACCTTGTCCCATTGGAAACGAACATCATTGCCCGGGGTAACCCCGGTTATCATTGAAAAGCGCAGGGTGTCGGCTCCGTATTTTTCAATTACGTCCAGGGGATCAACCCCGTTGCCAAGCGACTTACTCATTTTCCGGCCCTGGGCGTCCAGGATCAGACCATGAATATTTACTTCATGGAAAGGAACCTTACCAGTCTGCTCGATCCCGGAAAATATCATCCGGGCTACCCAGAAGAATATAATATCCCTACCCGTAACCAGCACGCTGGTAGGATAATAGTGCTGCATATCAGCGGTATCGTTCGGCCAGCCAAGGGTGGAAAAAGGCCATAATGCACTGGAAAACCAGGTATCAAGCACGTCCTCGTCCTGTTTCAGCTGACTGGACGAACAGCTGGGACATGCCACCGGATCCTCCCGGCTGCAGATAATCTCTCCGCAGTCCTGGCAATACCAAACCGGAATGCGATGTCCCCACCATAATTGTCTGGAAATACACCAATCGCGGATGTTCTCCATCCAGTTGATATATATGCGGGTAAACCGTTCAGGAACAAACCTGATTTCACCTTCCAGCACCTTTTGAATGGCAGGCTCTGCCAGGGGTTTCATTTTCACAAACCACTGCAGCGAGACCATCGGCTCTACGATAGTGTCACAGCGCTGGCAATGTCCCAGCGCATGCTGATGCTCTTCAATCCTGAGCAGGTACCCATCCTTTTCAAGATCCCTGACTACCTGGCGGCGGCATTCATAACGGTCCAAGCCGGCATAAACACCTGCATTTTCATTCATGGAGGCGTCAGGTTTCATAACCGTAACCCGTTCCAGGTCATGGCGTAATCCCATTTCAAAATCGTTGGGATCATGAGACGGGGTGACCTTAACCGCCCCGGTTCCGAACTCCCGATCCACATAATGATCAGCAAAGATTGGTATTATCCTGCCGACTAACGGGAGTACCACATTCCTGCCTATTAGGTGCGCATAACGCTCGTCGTCGGGATGCACCGCCACCCCAGTGTCGCCCAGCATGGTTTCCGGCCTGGTAGTAGCCACCACCACGAATTCATCCGAGTTTTCCACGGGGTATCTGATATGCCAGAGATGCCCATCACTATCGGCATGTTCTACCTCGATATCGGATATTGCGGTGTGACACTTGGGACACCAGTTGATGATATAGTCGCCGCGATAGATAAGCCCTTTTTCATACAAATTAACAAATACTTCACGGACCGCATGGGAACACCCCTCGTCCATGGTAAAACGTTCCCGGCTCCAGTCACATGAAGAACCCAGCAAACTCAACTGGGTGGTGATACGGTCGCCGTACAGGCGCTTCCATTCCCAAACCCGTTCCACAAACTTTTCGCGTCCCAGGTCATAGCGGCTCAGGCCTTCGGCGGCCAGGCTCTCCTCCACCCTGGCCTGGGTGGCTATTCCGGCATGGTCGGTACCAGGTACCCAAAGGGTGTTATATCCCTGCATCCGTCTCCAGCGAATCAATATATCCTGGAGGGTATTATCGAGAGCATGACCCAAATGAAGCTGGCCGGTTACATTAGGAGGAGGCATTACGATAGAATAGTGGGGCTGGCTATAATCACCACTGGGTTCAAAGTAATTTTTTTGCTTCCAATAATCATACCATTTGCCTTCCACCCGTTCCGGGTCATAAATACTAGCCAGATTTTCCATAGACATTAAATAGACCTCCTCTATACTAACCTCGTATCATCGGCGATAAAGCCAATTTGAGTGAGACAGGCGTCCGGCCATTCCATATCATCTTTCTACTCGGAAAAATATAAAAAATACGGCTTGGATCCTCTAATTCTGACAGCTGTCCCAATTTATATAGATTCTACTTAAAAGGAATGACCCTTTGCAAGTCAATGTTCCTGTTTCTTGTTTAGGCCTCTTGCCTGTGCTAAGCTAATTAGAATGAAAACTCGGCTTGGCCGCGGATAAAGGAGGGTGCCCAATGAACAAAGCTAAAATTGGCAGAAATGACCCCTGTCCTTGTGGCAGCGGCAAGAAATATAAAAATTGCTGTCTGCGGCTGGAAGGTTCCGGGGAACGAATCGGCAGCCCATTTGATGCTTATAACTCCTGGATGGCAACCCTTAAACTAAAACTGGATAAAAATTATGCGGTCCAGATCAAGAAGATCCGTAAACCGATGCAGGAACAATTCCTGCGTTTGAGTTCCGATAAGGTCCTGCCCCGCGGTCAGGAGACCTTTTTCTCCGATTGGCTCTGGTTTGACATGACCGATAGCGAAGGTATGACGTTCGGCCGGGAATATCTAAATGAACATCACAGTTTCATGGAAGCGTCCCTGCGAGAATGTTTGGAAGCATTAAACCAGTCTTACCTGTCTATATATGCAGTTAATGCTGCCGCCGGCAATACCCTAGACCTGCAGGATCTCCTTGCCGGTACCAGTCACTCGGTACTGCTTAAAGAACCCCTGGCATTGGATCTGGACCAATCACCATTTCTAATGGGGCGGCTGGCTGCCCTGCCCGACGGCAGTGTTTTTTCAGGAATGGCAGCCATGCTGCTGAACAACAAAGGTCAAGGCGATTTCATAAAAGAATATATCGATTACTGGCTGAAGCTCCAGCCATGCGTTGCGATGGAAGACCTGCGCAAACAACATGGTGAGGTGATCTACGGCCTCTTTGATCATGCCAGTCAAGCCATAAGCTTGCCTATCAACGATATTCGCTGCTTGCCCGCGGGAACCACAGCAGCAGTATTGGCCGGCGAAATAAGAAAGTCGCCGGTTTTTGAATTGATCCATAGAACTGCTGGCATATCCTGGTATGAGATGAAGGATAGTGTGACACCGACCCGTTTAGGAATACATGATAACGGATCCCTGGTTTTTTACACCGATGCGGTGAAAGACATTGTGGAGGCGGACCAAATTCTGCAGTTAAAAACGGCGGGCTGGAAAATAGTAAATAGCCTGTTTCCCTTTGCCCCTCCCGATCCGGACCTTGGAGATATCCATTACAATGTCATCAAAGAGCAGCAAGCAGAACGATGGCTGCAAACACCCCATGAAGAACTCGAAAATAAAAGCCCGGCAGAAGTCTTGCAGGAAAGCGGAGGTCGGGATCGTATCCTGTCGATGCTTGATTCCTTTAATCAGCAAGCAGATCTTAATGATTACAGCCGGGATTTGCTTGATTATATGCGAGCCCGGTTAAATTCGGAAGATTAGGTTACAGGGTCGGAAGTCTCCGGTTCAGGGGCAAGGGCGGCAGCTATTTCTTCGGCCAACTCTTCTTTGCCTTCACCGGTTTGGGCAGAAAAATAGAGCGGTATCTGGTCTAAACCCATTGTTTTCTTGATGATACTCAGATTTTTGGCCCGTGCTCCCCGGGATATTTTATCCGCTTTGGTCGCCACGACCAGATAGGGGATGCTGTTTTGCTCCAGCCACCCCTTCATCATTATATCGTTATCACTGGGAGGATGCCTGATATCGACCAGCTGAATCACGCCCCGCAGCTGGGGACGTTTTTGAAGATAAGATTCTACCATGCTTCCCCATTTGCCTCGCTCCGAACGGGATACCCTGGCAAATCCATAGCCGGGCAGGTCCACTAAATAGAAATCACCATTAATCAAATAGTAATTTATAGTGCGGGTTTTGCCGGGGGTAGAACTCGATTTGGCCAGATTCCGGCGGTTTACAAACTTATTGATCAAAGACGATTTGCCCACATTGGAGCGACCCACCAGGGCTATTTCCGGAAGGTTATCGTCAGGCAGCTGGTCTATTTTTACATAAGTGCCTATATATTTGGCCTGCTTTATCTGCAACGTCATATTTTTAGACTTCGTCCGCCAACAAGGCATTGTTCAATACTTCATCCATATGGCTGACTAGAATGAAATGCATTTTCTTCTTCACATTAGCCGGAACTTCATCCAGATCCTTTTTGTTCTCCACCGGCACAATTACGGTGTCAATCCCAGCCCGGTGAGCGGCCAGGGTTTTTTCCTTTAAGCCTCCGATAGGCAAAACATTGCCTCGCAGGGTAATTTCCCCCGTCATAGCGATATCATTCCTAACCGGCCTTCCCGACATGGCTGATGCCAATGAAGTAGCCATAGTGATTCCGGCTGAAGGACCATCTTTCGGTATAGCTCCCTCCGGGACGTGGATATGAATATCATAACCCTCCAGGGTTTCCTTACTGATACCTAATTCGTCGGCTTTGGAACGCACATAAGTCAGCCCCGCTTGCGCCGATTCTTTCATGACGTCACCCAGCTTGCCGGTAAGGGTAAGCCGTCCCTTCCCCTTGATCAGCGCTACCTCGATGGAAAGAATATCTCCGCCGGTATCAGTCCAGGCCAAGCCTGTTGTTACCCCTACCTGGCTTTTCTGCTCGGCGGTACCAAAGCGGAACCTCGGGGTACCCAGGTATTTTTCGATCCCGGTAACCGTAATATTTATAGTGAGATTTCGGTCCTTAACTACCTGGCGGGCTACCTTACGGCATATTGAAGCGACCTGCCGCTCCAGGCTTCGGACCCCGGCTTCACGGGTATATTCCCGGATTATCTTGCGCAGAGCAGCCTCGGAGAAGGAAATGTTTTTAACTTTAAGCCCATGCTCCTTAATCTGTTTAGGCACCAGGTAACCCAGCGCTATATTCAGTTTGTCTTCTTCGGTATACCCCGATATTTCGATTACTTCCATCCGGTCCAGCAAAGGCCGGGGAATGTTATAAAAAGAGTTGGCGGTAGTAATAAACATTACCTTGGACAAATCAAACGGGATCTCCAGGTAGTGATCACTGAAAGTGTTATTCTGTTCCGGATCCAAAACTTCCAGCAGGGCTGAAGCCGGATCACCCCGGAAATCGGTGGTCATTTTATCGATTTCATCCAGAAGGAAAACCGGGTTGCGGGAACCAGCCTGCTTGATGCTGTTAAGAATCCGGCCCGGCATGGCGCCTACATAAGTCCGGCGATGCCCTCTTATCTCAGCTTCATCCCGAACCCCTCCCAGCGACATGCGTACAAACTTACGGCCCAGTGACCGGGCTACCGATTTACCCAGTGAAGTCTTGCCGACTCCAGGGGGCCCTACCAGGCACAAAATCGGTCCTTTCATCTTTTTAGCCAGTTTGCGGATAGCCAGATATTCAAGGATTCGTTCTTTGGGTTTATCCAAACCGTAATGATCTTCATTGAGGATCTTTTCCGCCAAATCAAGATCAAGACGATCCCGGGTCTCAACCGACCAGGGCAGTGATAAGGCCCAGTCCAGGTAGTTTCTAACTACAACCGCCTCAGCTGATGAAGATGGCATCTTCTCCAGTCTCTCAAGTTCCTTATTGATCTTTTCCAAGGCCTCTTTAGGAAGGCCTGCTTTTTCAATGCGTTCCTTGAGTTCCTCTATCTCCGATGCTCTTTCATCTTTTTCACCCAGTTCTTTCTGGATAGCTTTCATTTGCTCCCGCAAATAATATTCCTTCTGGGTTTTCTCCATTTGTTTGCGGACGCGGATATTGATCTTTCTTTCCAGTTCCAGGACTTCCATCTCTTTGGCCAGAATCTCGCATACGTAATTAAGTCTTTTGCCTACTTCCATCAGTTCCAAAACGGCCTGTTTTTCCGGGATGCGCAAGTTGAGGTGGGAAGCGATGACGTCCGCCAGCCGTCCCGGTTCTTCTATAGCCACGACCGATACCACCGTTTCCGGTGGTATTTTCTTGCTCATGCGCACGTATTGCTCAAATTGATACACTACAGTCCTCATTAAAGCTTCAGTCTCTGCATCCTTGGTTACCGGTTCACCCTTGTATTCCTCGATAATCACCTTCATATATTCATCATTAGGAACAAAGGTTTTTATCCGGGCCCGGTGCAAACCTTCAACCAGGACTCTCATAGTGCCTCCCGGCATCTTGAGCACCTGCCTGATTTCAGCTAACGTGCCTACCTCATATATATCCTCTTCGGCAGGCTCGTCAGTTTGGGCTTCCTTTTGGGTCGCCAGGAATATTTCCTTGGAACCCAGCATGGATTCCTCGATAGCATTTATAGACTTTTTCCGGCCTACATCCAAATGAATAACCGTATACGGAAATACTAATAAACCTCTCAATGGCAATATCGGTATTTCACGAAAATTATCTTCGTCATGTTCAAACATCAAAGCACCCCCAACCGTTGTTATTCCAGGTATTATTCCCCTGCCGCAGCCCCGAAAATATCTAATCTCTTAGAGGAATATGGTAACAGCAACAGTAGTTTATTATAGCAGAAGTGTCCCTTTTAGTAAATTATACCTCTACTAAGGCCCAGTCCAAAACTTCTTGGATATTCCGAACCGGAATCACCTTAATATCTTCTAACTCATCGAAAGTATTCAGCCAATTTTCCTCTGGAATTATAACTCTTTTCACCCCGGCCTTGGCTGCCGCTTCCACCTTGCTGCTGACACCGCCCACCGGTTTTACCAGACCACGAACCGAAAGTTCCCCGGTCATGGCTACCAGGTTATCCACTGGTATATTTTTTATGGCTGAAAGTACCGCGATGGCAATCGATATACCCGCTGAAGGCCCATCAAGAGGTGTCCCGCCGGGAAAATTTATGTGAATGTTAAAATTCTTAATATTCAGGCCGCATTCTCTTTGCAGTACGGTCATCATAGTCTCTACCGCGCCCAAAGCCATACTCTTGCGCCGCAAGGTTCTGCCGCCGCTTTCCATCTCTTCTGATTCTACTACCCCGGTAACCCGCCAACTCCCCTGGTTCTTTTCGGCCGGGGTCACAGCTGCCTCTATTTCGACCAGCGTTCCAACACTGGGGCCGTATACCGCCAGACCATTCACTAACCCAACTTGAGGCCGGTCTTTGACTTTCATTTCTATCCGGGCGGTCAGGTTGCCGTTATTGATGACCTTCTGGACTATATCATGCTTGATCGCGGTCACATTTTCTACCTGTGCAATACCGGCGACCAGCTGGACGATGTTGACCGCTTCCCTGCCGTTTCCGGCATGCCGGCTTATCTCCTCAATGGCATTGTCCTCCAGTTCCAAGTTTACCTTGGAGGCGGCATTGCGGGTTATATCCCTTATGCAGCTGTGGTCCAAAGGCCGGAAAAACACCTCCAGGCAGCGCGACCGTAGTGCCGGGGGGATATCTGATGGCATTCTGGTGGTGGCCCCCACCAATCTGAAATCTGCCGGCAGGCCATTTTTGAAAATATCGTGGATGTGTTTGGGGATACTCTTGTCGGATTCATTATAATAAGCACTTTCGAGCAGCACCTTACGGTCTTCCAGCACCTTTAAAAGTTTATTCATCTGCAGGGGATGGAGTTCACCAATCTCGTCAATAAACAGAACTCCTCCATGGGCACGGGTACAGGCTCCCGGTTTAGGCTGGGGTATGCCGGCACTGCCCATCGAACCTGCACCCTGGTAGATGGGATCATGGACCGAACCTATTAAAGGATCGGCTATATTCCTCTCATCAAATCTACATATAGTCGCATCTATCTCAATAAATTTGGCATATTCTTTAAAGGGAGATAACGGGTTACTGCAGGCTTCCTCCAGTACCAAACGAGCGGCAGCGGTTTTTCCCACACCCGGCGGTCCGTATATTATTACATGTTGGGGATTGGGACCGCATAACGCTGAACGGAGTATATCTATCCCCTCTTCCTGCCCCACTATATCACCGAAGCTGCCCGGACGGCTTAGACTGGACAGGGGTTCAGTCAATTTGATATTACGCATTTCCTGCAGCTGGCGGAATTCCTTCTCGGCCGACTGTACAATGACCGCTTTTCTTCCCTGCTGGCTTTTAAGCATATTCCAAAAATACAGCCCAATAACAATGCTGAAAAATATCTGGACCAAATAGAAGATCCCGCCATATTGCACAAAAAATTCGTTCATCAACATCGTTCCTTTCCCAGGTCTTCCAAAGTTATTATTCCCCCAGAAATAAGGATAAGACGAGTAAAAAAAGGTAGCTTACGCTACCTTTTACCAAATGAACGAATTATCTGATTCTCTATATGGATCTAATTCACTCTGCGCTTAGCATCTACCGTAACCAGAAGCGGTTTTTCCTTTTTGGAGATAACATCCTTGGTAATTAATACCTTGGTGATATCAATCCTCGAAGGCACTTCGTACATTACATCCAGCATCACATCTTCGATAATGGCCCTTAATCCGCGAGCGCCAGTGTTCCTCTGCATCGCTTCTTCCGCAATAGACTGCAAGGCTTCCGGCATAAACTCCAGGTCCACCCCATCCAGTTCGAACAGTTTTTTGTACTGACGGACCAGAGCATTCTTGGGTTCGGTTAAGATCTTAACCAGGGAATCCTTATCCAAAGCCTCCAGGCTTACAATAATAGGCACCCGGCCGACAAACTCGGGGATCAAACCATAGCGGAGCAAATCCTGAGGCAGGATCATATTGAGTATCTCGCCGATTTTCTTTTCCTCGCGGCTCTTGATATCGGCCCCAAAACCCATAACCTTTTCCCCTATGCGGGCCTGGATGATTTTATCGATGCCTTCGAAGGCTCCTCCGCAAATGAACAAAATATTACTGGTATCAATCTGGATAAATTCCTGGTGGGGGTGCTTGCGCCCGCCTTGGGGAGGAACGCTGGCTACGGTTCCCTCCAGTATCTTCAATAGCGCTTGCTGTACGCCCTCGCCGGAAACATCCCTGGTAATGCTGGGATTATCGGTTTTGCGAGCGATTTTGTCTATTTCGTCAATATAGACAATACCTTTTTCAGCTTTTTCAATGTCGTAGTCGGCAGCTTGAATAAGCTTCAGCAGAATATTCTCTACATCCTCACCCACATACCCCGCTTCGGTTAGGGAAGTGGCATCCGCAATTGCAAAGGGAACATTCAGAATACGGGCCAGGGTTTGGGCCAGCAGGGTTTTACCGCTGCCCGTGGGTCCCAGCATCATGATGTTGCTCTTTTGAAGTTCAACATCATCCATCTTCATGCCCAGATTGATGCGTTTATAGTGATTATATACAGCTACCGCCAAGGATTTCTTGGCCGTATCCTGGCCAATAACATAATCGTCCAAGGTTTCGCGTATCTCCTGAGGTTTGGGGATGTCACCCATCTTGAAGCCGATATCTTCAGCTAATTCTTCTTCAATTATTTCATTGCAGAGTTCGATGCATTCATCACAGATGTACACACCCGGCCCAGCGACCAGTTTTTTGACCTGATCCTGGGTCTTTCCGCAGAAGGAACACTTCAATTGACCTTTTTCATCGCCGTATTTATGCATTCTGTTACCTCTCTTTTCGGAAGGCTTAACTATAGTATATTACTTACTGGTGCGTTTGGCGAATACTTCATCTATAATACCATATTCTTTGGCTTCCAGAGCAGACATAAAATAGTCGCGTTCGGTATCAGCCTCGATCCGGTTCAGTGGTTGGCCGGTCCTCTCAGATAAAATCTTATTCAGATTCTCCTTCATCTGTAGAATACGACGGGCATGGATCTCTATATCGGTAGCCTGACCCTGGGTTCCCCCGGCCGGTTGGTGAATCATTATTTCGGCATTGGGCAGTGCAAATCTTTTACCCTTTTCCCCGGCGGCCAGCAGAAAAGCCCCCATACTAGCGGCCATACCCACACAGATAGTGGATACGTTAGGCTTAATCAACTGCATGGTATCGTAAATAGCCATACCGGAGGTAATTGAACCTCCCGGGCTGTTGATATAAAGATTGATATCTTTATCAGGATTTTCAGCTTCCAAAAACAACAGCTGGGCTATTACAACGTTGGCGACGTTGTCATCTATGCCGCTGCCTAAAAAAATAATCCGATCCTTCAGCAGGCGCGAATAGATATCATAAGATCTTTCACCCCGGTTGGTCTGTTCCACCACCATCGGAATAAGATATGACACTGACAACCCTCCTCATCTCATAAGTATTCATAGCTTCTTTTATATAGTATTCGTTTTCTTACTCGGTTTCTTGAGGTTGCTCCTCAGATTGAGGTTGATCAACTTCTTCTGCTTCAGGTTCTATTTCGGTAACCACGGCCTTATCAACCAGGTACTGGACCGCTTTATCAACCTTCAGGTTATACCTGATCCTATCCATTACCCCCTCCAGGTTCTGGCGGGCCTGGTCAGGTTCAATACCCATCTGCTGCGCTATTTCATTGATCTGCTGGTCTACTTCTTCATCGGTTAATTCAATACCTTTTTCTTCAACTAATTTTTCCAGCAGGAAATTGGACTTGGCTTGCATAATGGCCTGGGGTCTCATATCCTCTCTGAATTCCCCTACATTGCTCCGAGTCATCTGGAAGTATTGTTCCAGGCTGATTCCCTGGGTACCAAGCCGCTGTTCAAACTGGTTAAGTATGCTATCCAACTGCATTTCTGCTACTGCCGGAGCTATATCGATTTGGCTGGCTTCCACTGCTTTGTTGACCACTTCGTTTTTTATCGCCTCATTGCGGCGCATTTCGTTGGCTTTAATAAGGTTGTCACGTACGTCAGCTTTTAACTCCTCAATGGTATCAAAGTCGCTGATTTCCTGGGCAAACTCATCATCCAGTTCCCTTAAAGCCCGGGTTTCGACCTTGGTAACAGTGGTTTTGAATACAGCATCTTTACCCTTTAGATCTTCCGCGTGGTAATCGTCCGGGAACTTAACCTCTACATCCTTGGCCTCACCGGCTTTCATACCCACCAATTGACTCTCAAATCCGGGAATAAAAGTGTCGGAGCCTAACTCCAGCTGGTAATCCTGGCCGCTGCCGCCCGGGAAAGCCTCACCATTTAAGGTGCCTACAAAATCTATTACCACCGTATCGCCAATCTCTGCGGGGGCCTCTACCTTCTCAACCAGCTGGGCATAACGGGTCCGCATATCATCCATGCGAATGTCAACCTCGGCTTCACTTACCTGGAAACGAGGGATGCTTATTTCCAAACCTTCCAGGTCGCCCAGGATTACCTCTGGTTTCACGGCCACCTTGACTTTAAACGGCAGGGGTGATCCGGATTCCAGCTTTTCTATGTCGATATCGAAATCCGGTTGGGCGATAGGATCGATATCAAGTTCATTCAGGGCCTTTTCAAAAGCATTCGGAACGATAAACTCCAGGGCATCTTCAAACAGTATCTCCTTGCCAAAATGAGCTTCTAGAAACTGACGAGGCACCTTCCCTTTACGGAAACCTGGAATATTCACCTGTTTGACCACTTTACGATAGGCCTTCTCCAAACCTTCCTCTACAGCAGCCGCATCTGCTTCTATTTCCAGATAAGCCTCACTGTTTTCTATTTTCTCTAACCTGGCACTCATTTATGCTCCTCCTTACTTAATATAGATACTTAATTTTGGCGCACTATGATTCATAGCGCAATAGGACCGAAAAAACAACACCCCGGCCTAAGCCGAGGCATAGATTACTATGGAGCGGAAGACGAGATTCGAACTCGCGACCCTCGCCTTGGCAAGGCGATGCTCTACCACTGAGCCACTTCCGCATTTCATCCTGTCCTACGTTTAAAATCATAAATAAACTGCCAGGTTAAGTCAAGCCAATGACTACTTTATTTTGGATATATTACACTTTTGTCAGCACTCAAAGGCGCTAGAACACTCTTACTTAAGGGGCCGGGGTTTCATCATCCTTGCTTTCGGCATATTCATCCGCCTTTTTCATTTGGCTGACATAACCTAATATGCCGCCCGGATTAAGTGACTCCACCATATTGCTGGGTACAATGACCAGGGCGGTTTTCTGCTTTATCCCTTCATAGAGAATATTCATGGCTCTCAGGCTGAAAGCCTCGGGATTTTTCCGGTAGCTCTTGGCTGCTTCAGTAAATTTATCAGCTATTTCCACCTCGGCGGTGGCCAGTATCACCCGAGCGCGGCGTTCCCTATCAGCCTGGGCCTCGCGGGACATAGCGTCCTGCAGTTCTATAGGGATCATGACATCGCGGATCTCAACGGAATGAACCGAGACCCCCCAGGATTCGGTACGGGCATCAATCATTAACTTGAGCTCCTCATCAAGTCTTTCCCGGCCGGTGAGCATGTCCGATAATTCAGTCTTACCGATGACATCCCGCAGGGTTGTCTGGGCGGCCCAAAACACTGCTTTCTGGTACTCTTCCACCTCCAGGGCAGCCTTGATCGGATCAACTACCACCCAAAACATAACCGCATCTACATTTACCGGAACGTTATCACGGGTCAGGGTTTTCTCCGCCGCAAAAAAGGTGGTGCGGATGCGCAAATCGATCCAGATGGGCACCTCATCAATCACCGGTATGATCCAGAAGATCCCCGGGCCGGCCAAGCGCATAAACTTGCCCAAACGAAGTACAACCACCCGGTCCCATTGCCTGGCTATCCGCATCGACAGTCCGATAAAAACGGCCAGGATACCAAATAAAACCGTTAATGCCAGGGAGTGAACAATGAAGTACATAAAAGTTGCCACACCGGCCAATAAGATAAATATGAATACAGCCAGGCTATTGGTCCTGGAACCTCTGGAACTAAACCAGTCGTCGACAGCAGTCAGCCTTCTCTCTTCATCCATATGTCTGACCCTCCATTCCTCTTAAATTAAATAAAAACTCTTATGCCTATATTATAGACAAAATCCGATCAAATATGGCTGTCTGGAAATGTCGAATAACAGGAAAAATACACTACTCGAGTCACGTAACCGAAATTACCATCACTTTAATATATTAATTAATGAAGAAATTAATAATGAAAGGTTGGATACCGAATGTACGTGGCAAGCAGATTTATCCGCCTGCATGCTCCCCCCATGGCCGGGCCGGATGTATTAGAGGTACAGACATTCCTGGCTGCCCATGGTTTTGATCCCGGACCCCTGGACGGAGTATTCGGTCCCTCAAGCTGCCAGGCGCTGCGCCAATTCCAAAAACAGCAGGGCATTAGCGCCGACGGCATCGTCACCCCGGATACCTGGCGGATTTTAACCAAGATTCTTGACTATGACGGTCCCGAGCCCACCGCTGTATATCCCAAGATTCATGTTCACGTGGATACCCGTGTACTGACTATGACCTCTAACGGTACTATAACCGCCTACCCGGTAGCGGTGGGCAAGCCCTCCACCCCATCGCCGGTAGGCGAATGGAAGATCGTATATAAATCCCTAAACCCCGGGGGACCTTTCGGAGTAAGATGGATGCGGCTAAGTGTACCCTGGGGAGGCTATGGCATCCATGGCACCAATAATCCCAAATCGATAGGGAAAGCGGTCAGCCATGGCTGTATCCGTTTGTATAATGAAGATGTAATCAAACTGTACAATTTAACCCCGGTAGGGACGCCGGTAAGTATAACCGGTACAGTGAGAAAAATACGGATTCTAAAATACGGGATGAGGGGGCAGGATGTTCAAGAGGCTCAGCAAATGCTTTTCGATCTTGGCTACTATAAACTGGTTCCTAAAGGCTACTTTGGCCGCACCACCCGTCAAGCTGTGCTGGCTTTCCAAAAAAAGGCCGGACTGAAAAGGAGCGGCCGGGTAGGACCCAAGACCTTAAAAGCCCTGCAAATCGACCATGACCTGGCCATGGACGACACAGCCCCGTGATGCCCACCGGCAAATTGACAGGAATTCGTCCAAAATGTTATCATTTAGAAGTTCGGGGTGTGGCGCAGCTTGGTAGCGCGTCTGGTTTGGGACCAGAAAGTCGCAGGTTCGAATCCTGTCACCCCGACCATTAAGAATAGCAAAACCGCCGGAGCCGGCGGTTTTTGATTTTGAATCGGCCACACTTTGACCACTATCGGATAACAGGGGCATCCCATTCGAAGACAGCAGCCTTAGTACTAAGATATGGAGGCTGCCCTTTATTTGTTGCTTTTACGCCATATATTCATTTTCTGCGCTTCCAAAATTAATTCATCCCGCAAATCAGGATGAGCGATATTTATCAAAGCTTCAGCCCGCTGCCAGGTCGAACGGCCGGTTAGGTCAGCTATGCCATATTCGGTGACTATGCAATGAGTCAGTGAACGGGGAACGGTCACTGTGGATCCCGGCGATAAAGTAGGAACAATACGGGATTTTAACTCCCCGGCCTTATTCTGGTACGAAGAATTACAACATACAAAAGAAATACCGTTCTCCGATAAATAAGCCCCGGTGACAAAGTCGAGCTGGCCGCCGGTTCCGCTAATGTGGCGGGTTCCGGAAGATTCTGAGGAGACTTGTCCAAACAGATCAACTTCCAGGCAGGCGTTTATAGATATGGCATTGGGGTTTTGAGCTATGATTCTAGGATTGTTGGTATATGACGCCGGGTAGGTTACTAATGAAGGATTATAATTGAGCCAATCATAAAGGAACTGACTGCCGGCAGCGAAGGTAAAAGCCGATTTGCCCCGGTCAATGCTTTTTTTGCGGTTGGTCAGTTTTCCCGCTTCATGCAGGTGATAAAACGCATCCGCCAGCATTTCCGAATGGCAGCCCAGATCCTTGATGTCCGATTCCGCCAGCATGGTACCCACAAAATTAGGCAATCCGCCGATACCCAGCTGGATGCAGGCGCCATTGCCTATAAAGGGAACAATGTGGGCAGCAATTTTCTTGTCCGTTTCGC
>JAXDBN010000010.1:0-8781 GCA_034678805.1 Syntrophomonadaceae bacterium | reverse complement strand
GCTTTTCCTGCATATCATTTTTGAAAAAGTGAGTTAGATGAAGGTATAAAAGGAAAATTGCAGGAGAATAATACTAAACGATGATATTGGGCAAATTTGGCCTGATTTATGATTTGTATCGCAGGCCGTAGTTGCCTAATATATTAAATGTATATTAGCACTCGCAATTACTGAGTGCTAACAACAAATAATAAAGGAGGCATCCCAGTGAACATTAAACCATTAGGCGATCGTGTGGTTGTAAAAGTTTCCGAAGTCGAAGAACAGAAAACCAAGAGCGGCTTGTTTGTGCCTGACACAGCAAAAGAGAAACCCCAGGAAGCCGAAGTATTAGCGGTAGGTCCCGGTCCTCTGAACGATAAGGGCGAGAGAGTTCCCATGGACATTGCTGTAGGAGACAAGATTATCTTTTCTAAATATGGCGGAATGGAAATTAAACTGGACGGCGAAACCGTTCTTATCCTATCAGAGAGAGATATCCTGGCTAAATTAGTCTAACAAATTATTGAAGGAGGCTACATAGATGTTTTCCAAAGAGATTAAATTTGGTGAAGAGGCTAGAAGATCGCTGGAGAAGGGCGTTGACACCCTGGCCAATACCGTAAAGGTCACCCTGGGACCCAAAGGCCGGAACGTGGTACTGGACCGTAAATTTGGTTCCCCAACCATCACCAATGATGGTGTTACTATAGCTCGTGACATTGACCTGGAAGATCCCTGGGAGAACCTGGGCTGCCAATTGGTCAAGGAAGTTGCTATCAAGACTAATGACATTGCCGGTGATGGAACCACCACCGCCACCGTTTTAGCCCAGGCCATGATCAAAGAAGGCCTGAAAAATGTGGCCGCCGGCGCCAATCCCATGATCATGAGAAGAGGTATCGAAAAAGCCGTCCAGGCCGCTACCGATGCCATCGTATCCATCAGCAAGCCGGTAGAATCCCGCGAAGCTATTGCCCAGGTAGCCGCTATCAGCGCCAGTGATCCTGAAATCGGCAGCCTTATTGCCGATGCCATGGAGAAAGTAGGCCGGGATGGCGTTATTACCGTTGAAGAATCCAATTCCATGGGAACCTCCCTTGAGGTCGTAGAAGGAATGAATTTCGACCGCGGCTATATTTCCCACTACATGGTTACCGACACCGAAAAGATGGAAGCCAAATTGGAAAATCCCTACATTCTGATTACCGATAAAAAGATATCCGCGATTACCGAAGTACTGCCCGTGCTGGAGAAGGTAGTTCAAACCGGCAAGCCTATGCTGCTGATTGCTGAAGATGTAGAGGGTGAAGCCCTGGCTACCCTGGTAGTCAATAAACTCAGAGGCACTTTCAACTGTGTAGCCGTCAAATCCCCAGCCTTTGGTGAAAGAAGAAAAGCCATGCTGGAAGACATTGCGATCCTCACCAATGGGCAGGTTGTCACCGAAGACATGGGCGTCAAGATGGAAAGCGTCACCCTGGATATGCTGGGCCGCGCCAACAATGTAGTGGTCAAGAAGGATGAGACCATTATCGTTGACGGAGCTGGTACCGAAGAGTCCGTAAAAGCCCGTATTTCCAACATTAAAGCCCAGCTGGAAGCCAGTGACTCCGAATATGACCGTGAGAAGCTGCAGGAACGGATGGCCAAGCTGTCCGGCGGGGTAGCCATCATCAAAGTCGGTGCCGCTACTGAAACCGAATTGAAAGAGAAGAAACACCGCATTGAGGACGCCCTGGCTGCAACCAAGGCCGCAGTTGAAGAAGGTATCGTATCCGGCGGCGGTGTGGCCCTGATCAATGCTATCCCTGCGGTCGGCAGTGTTAATGCCAGCGGCGATGAGCTGACCGGTGTAAACCTGGTTATGAAAGCCCTGGAAGAACCCCTGCGCCAGATTGCCAATAATGCTGGTATTGAAGGCTCGGTTGTGGTAGAGAAGGTCAAAGAAGCCCAGGCTGCCCAGCCGGGCATGGGCTTCAACGCTCTGACCAATGTGTATGAAGATATGATCAAAGCCGGTATCATCGATCCGGCCAAGGTTACCCGTTCTGCGGTACAGAATGCGGCCAGTATTTCAGCCATGCTGCTGACTACTGAAGCGATTGTGTCCGAGAAGCCAGGCGAAGACAAAGGCGGCATGCCCGGCGGCGGAATGGGCGGCATGGGAGGCGGCATGGGCATGATGTAATCAGCCCGGTCATCCCTGTTTACTCAACCCGATCAGTTTAATCCAAGAACCTCCGCAGAATTCTGTGGAGGTTCTTTTTTGATGGTCTTATCCGCTGCAGGATTTCTGCAGCGGTTTTTTTCGCGGCCGATGGAATAATATTCTGAAATCCAAACCGGAATATATTATATGAGCCTCTAATAGAATATTGATGAACGAAGCCATTAGCAAAGGCTATAAGGCGGGGGTGAAACCTATTAAGAAAATCATGTGGATAGCAATTCCAGTTGTGGCTGTGGTCATAATCGCTTTGTTGAGCGCCCAGAGTCTGAGTCAATATTATGTGAGATCTCGCTTGGATCCCGGGGTCGAACTGCAGAAGGCCATAGATAATATGGCCGCGCAAAGCAGTTATCGCTTCAGCCTGCAATCTGGATTTACAGTTGATGACCGGAGGGAGGTGATAAGCGAAGTCGAAGGTGAAAGAGAACTGGGAAATACACATATAAAGGGGGAGATGGTTAAAACACCGGTGGATATATACTATCTGGACCAGACCATCTATAATTATGACGCCTTCTCTAAGAAATGGCTGGTAATTGATAGCGGTACCACCAATTCTGAAGACTTGTTGATGAGTGAGTTGAACCCTTTATCCAACTTTAGATTTCAGAGTATCAATGAGGTACAGAAAGTCCAATTCGAAGACATCAATGGGACAGATTGCCTGATGGTCAAGTGTAATCCAACTGTAGACAGTGAACTAATGGAGAATTTGTGGAAAGATTTTGAATACCTGATCTGGATCGATTATAAAGACAGTACTATAAGTAAGGCTAATCTTACCGCGGTTAACAAGGGCAACAACAATACCAAATTGGAAATAAACGTGGGGTTCTCCGATTTTGGCAAAAAGATGGAGATCAAAGCCCCGATGCTGGGTTCAACCAGCAAGTAACAGTAGAGGGTGACAGGGTTATAACTGTCACCCTTTATTCATGCCCAAAATTCCACCTGGATGGCCAAAAGACCTATTTGTTTACGCGGGGTTCTTCTATTATTATTAAGGTAACCTAATTTTAATTTGGAGCGAGGTGGGCATATGGACCGTCAAAAGCTGATGGATTTCTTCTACTCCCTGGACCGCGCTTTTTTTATTGATAATGAATTTAAGGAGTACGCTTTGCAAGATCGTCCCTTGCCGATTGGCTTTGGGCAAACCATATCCCAGCCCAGTCTGGTTTTAGAAATGACCCGGATTCTGGATCTGTATCCGGATTGCCGGGTGCTGGAGATTGGGACAGGCTCGGGATTCCAAACTGCTCTGCTGGCTGAGTTCGCCGGGGAAGTATATACCATAGAAAGAATCAGCGAATTAGCGGAAAAAGCCCGGGAGAAGCTTGAAATTCTGGGCTACCGGAATATTTTTTACAAGATCGACGATGGCAGTGTGGGGTGGATGGAACACGCACCGTATGATCGCATCATGGTTACTGCCGCAGCGGAAAAAATACCCGTGGATCTGGTCAACCAGCTAGAGAAAGGAGGTAGGATGATAATTCCTATCGGTCCAGCGGGTTGGCAGGAGCTGACCCTTATCACCCGGGATAAACAAGGGCAATTGCACTCTGAAGTAGTAGGAGAAGTTGCTTTTGTGGAGATGAAAGGCAAATACGGCTGGAGCAGCTGTTAGTCATTCCCCAAAGGTGCATATCAATGGGAATGCCGTGGCAGCAGGGGACAAGCTTTAAGTTTATATTATTCAAGCTACTGATAATATTAATGTCATAAAAGCGTGGTTAACCATTGGCCGAAGTCCAACCCAGAATCAGCTTATAAAAATTATACATGTATAACCTAAGCCTCTCTTCGTTTCTTGAAATAGCGGTATAGCCCATAAGTGATTAATAATAAGGATGTAGCGTTAAAGAAAGTCCATAAAATTATGGTTAAATCAGGCCATCTATTCAATAATTCTTTCTCCTCCTAGTCTATGGATTTGTGAAAGTATATTCCATACAACAATAATAATCATATACTTTAAGTACTCCACTTATCCATGAATAGTAACTTAAGTTCCCATCTGCCCCTGCATAAAGACTTTTATCCCTATTCCTGATTTCCGCCCACGTTGAATATTGATCCCAACTTACAAACCAATTAAAACCAGTCATATAAGAATTCACACAAAAGGCAATCTCTAAAACAATTGCAATTCTGATATGAATCCCAAAACGATTTTTTTCATTTCATTACCCCCATATAAACTAATAAGGGAAGTATAAGTTTAAATAGGGCTATTATGACTGTCAAACCCAGCATCCACCAGCCAGATATTCTTAAATTGCCTTCTTCTTGGCCTTCGTCTTTTAATTGAGTTGCCTTCTTAAGATTGTATAACCCTGCGAAAAGCAATGTTACTACAGCAAGAAAATCAAAAATATGATTTAACATCTGACCTTTCACCTCCCCGAACAAGACATGTAGTCACGACTCAAACCTCCTTCCATATTTCTTTACTCATTCAATACTTTTCTTTTTCATCCAATCCCTGCCAGATGACGTGAATGGCCGGTAATCGAGCGTGAATGCCCAAAAGAAGGCAGGGATTATTAGATACTATGTCTAATAATCCCTGTATTAGCGAAACGCCAGCGTCTCCAAAAACGGCTGGGTTATCTCAGCCTTATTGAATACTTGGAATGATGGCACCAGCACAATCTATCAATTGTTGCTTAAAGAATTGTCCGAAAAAGTGTTGACCTTTCAAGGTCTGCTTAATAATAAACACTATCATAGGAGGTATCATCTATAATAGTACTTCCATCTTTTAAATAATGCCAACCCTCTGCTTCCCAGTGCTGAGTGCCGGGAAGATTTGTTCCACTTACCGATTTAGACACATAGTTCGTACCATTTACTTCCTTCGTACCACTATTCACATAATAATTATCTCTATAAAGCCCCTCAGTTATCATTAGTTTATCACATACTTCATCCGATTCGGTTACTCCCTTAGTAGTTACTGTAATAAGACCAGTTGATATTGTGCTATCAGCAATTAATTCAGCAGCAAATGCGATACCATTTAGGCAAAGAAGCATAACAATAGCCAAAGACACAGTTCTCTTCATAATCATTATTTTTCCTCCCGTACTATTTTATTTCTTTAACTTCCTTATCCATTTTCTTTGGGTTCTCTGCACTGATATCAAATTTAAAAAGACTTATTTTGTTATCGGGATGTTTTACACCAATTAAAACCTCGCTATTACCCTTAAGGAAAATCATTGGTTTGAAATCCCCTTCATTTATTTCTTTCTCATCATATAAGCTGGAAATAGCTTTAGCTATTTTAATTCTTGTTTCAGGATTCTCCTTTGCAACCTTTTTATCAAAGATTTCTCTCATAAAAAGAGGTTTCAATTGATTAGTATCCGATTCATTTACGTCTAGGCTAAATGTATCAATAACCTGCTTTTGAACATTAATTTCCTCTTTTGAATAATTCGCATTTCCGATACTAATTTTGGCCAGTCCAAATAATAAGAGTATTATTAGCCCTGATAATACTAATATTGGTTTTCTTTTCAAATGAAAACACCTTCCTTATCTGTTAATTGATTGAATAGATCTTGGGTTCTAACGAGTAATCTAGACTAGTCAAGTTATTCCCAACATCTTCCCCCAGCCCAGCCTCTTTAAGAAGTTTAATAACGACCTTCCCTTCCCCCAATAAAATAAGGATAAATGGAATTCTTAAGCAACCTCCTTTCACATTTCTGTACCCATACAATACTTTTCTTCCTCAGCCAATCCCTGCCATTTGTCGTGAATCGCCCCTTTTGTGACGTGAATAGCCGGTAATTGAGCGAGAATGCCCAAAAGAAGGCAGGGATTATTAGATGCTATGTCTAATATCCCTGTATTGGCGTTGGAGAAATATGTGTGGAGAAGTTTCTTATGTTTCCAATACCCTGGTATGTTTTGATTCAGCGAGCTCTCGTCTGCATCCAAGAGATTTATTCAATCCATACAAAAGATAGATGCCATATACTCATAATGTCCATAAGGATTTAATCCTTCGGCATTAGTAGCTTGTATAGCGGGGCTAGTGGTCTGAAAAGTCTTGATAATATCATCAAATTCCGCTTCCAGGGACCTGAAGCGCACTTCTATCTCCGGCGAAGCTTCAGGCAGATACTGAACATCGGTGGCATGGGCGTACCCAAAATAGAATTTTTAGTTTTCACCAAAATATCTAAGGCCGTACGTATCAGCTCCTATCTGCATAACATCTTTGCTGAACTCTGACTTGTCATAGATTTGGATTCTTCCGAGTTGGTTCGTAAAACCTTGGCAGTTGATCCTGTTCTGGGAGGTGATGCAGAACTCATCTCCTCGTAAGTAACAGCAATGCAGGGGGGTCAAAATTCAAAGGCCAGAAAGGGTCAATTTTTAAGTGCCCTTGACACAAGAAGCAACAGACCACCCTGTCTGGAGACATCGAAGAAAAAATCCTGTCCATGTATGCCAAAGGCATGACCACCGCCGACATAGAGACCCACATTCGGGACATCTACGGCATAGACGTTTCCGACAGCACCATAAGCCGGATTACTGATAAAATCCTTCCGGTGGTAAAGGAGTGGCAAGCCCGGCCCCTGGAAAGCATCTATGCGGTGGTATTCATGGACGCCATCCATTTCCATGTGCGCAGCGAAGGCCAGATCGTAAAGAAAGCCGTATATATCGCCATCGGCATCAACATGGATGGTATCAAGGATGTTCTGGGGATGTGGGTCGGCGAAAATGAAAGCGCCAAGTTCTGGCTCTCGATCATGAACGGCATACGGCACCGGGGCGTGGAAGACATCTTGATTGCCAGTGTGGATGGCCTGACTGGTTTCACCAATGCCATTGAAGCTGTATTTCCGAAAACCGAAATCCAGCAGTGCGTTATTCATCAGATCCGCAACACCACCAAGTTCGTTTCCTACAAAGACATAAAGGTGTTGATGGCAGATCTTAAAAAAGTCTATGCAGCTATCGATGAACCCACTGCTCTCTACGAGCTCGACGGCTTTGATGACAAATGGGGCGGCAAATATCCCAAGATAGCCATTTCCTGGCGCACTAACTGGCCAAATTTATCGACCTACTTCAAATACCCCGAGGAGGTCAGGAAACTGATCTACACCACCAATTCCATCGAAGGATTTAACCGCCAGCTCCGTAAAGTAACCAAAAGCAAGTCTGTTTTCCCGACTGATGACAGCCTCTTGAAAATGCTGTACCTGGCCATGATGGACATAACTAAAAAATGGACCGGCCGGCGCCAGGATTGGGGCCGCATCCATTCCCAGCTGGAAATCTATTTCGACGGTAGAATCAAATAGGATTGACATCGGCAATCTTTAACCTATAATTCTAGTTTAAAGAGGGCAGCTGACTTTTTCGGCCATCTGCCCTCTCAAAATACCGCCTTATTTTGCATCTATTTGGACTTTACACAAAGTTCGGGACACACCCAAATATACATGTAACCTAAGTCTCTCTTCGTTTCTTAAAATAGCGGTATAGCCCATAAGTGATTAATAATAAGGATATCACGTTAAAGAGGCTCCACAGAATTATTGTAAAATCAGGCCAGCTATTCAATTATTCGTTCTCCTCCTATTCAATCGATTTGTGCGTTAGTATTTCATCTTGTTTCAATTTATTTTTTGGGTCATATTAATAGATTCATTATTGTTGTCCCACATCAGATTTAGAGTGCAAACAGTTTGGGAATCCGGAATAAAACTACTGTCAATTCTTCCAAGACTTACCCAGCCGTCTTTATCTTCCGATCCACTATGCAAAGTTCCTTTTCCAGTACCGGAGGGGTATTTGTGTTCATATCGCATTGACTGAGGCTTTTCATTTATTACCCCACAATATTTAAGTTTTACAACTTGTTGGGACATTTGATCGGCTCGAATTCCACCGTTCTCATCCTCGTACCAATTTTGGTAGTATTGAATAAATGTCTGCGCCTCCCAGTTCTTGTTCTTACCATGAAGCAAAACTTCTTCTCCATCGTTCAGATCTAAAGCCACTTGCTTTATTATCTTCAAGTCATTTTCAAATGTTAAGTCGTTCATCGCCTTTGTATCAACCCTATATACAATCAAAAAATTCCGTACCGTAAAAGTCCAATAGGAATAAGTATCACTTAGAGGATAATCATATGCCAGGGCGTCTGCCAAATAGCTGCCAGGTACATTGCGTACGCGTTCCGCTATGGAGGAGAAATCATAAACAAGAATACTCTCTGTATCGTTTAAGTTATACATTGCCGGTGTAATATCATTTATTTTGTAGGTTCCATTATCTTCTGTAGTCGTTGCAAGCTGAACTCCTTTTGCGTATAGCGAGTGCTCAATTTCACCGCAAGTTAATACCTTGGTTAAATTAGACTTAGGCGGCGCATCTGCTGTTTTGCTGTCACGTATTTGATTATTACAGCCAGCAATAAATATCATTACTGTCCATATGAATATTACTCCAAGGGTGTTTCTTTTAATTCTATTCATATATTCCTCCTTATTGGCAGCAAGAGTCCTTTAGATCGCCACTAGTGCAAACTT
>JAXDBN010000009.1:0-8525 GCA_034678805.1 Syntrophomonadaceae bacterium | reverse complement strand
GTATGAATGTAGGACGTAAGGTTGAGACGGTGTTATAAATGGCCATAAAATTACTGGATGACCACCTGATTAATAAGATAGCGGCCGGAGAAGTAATAGAAAGACCGGCTTCGGTGGTCAAGGAACTGGTGGAAAATGCTGTCGACGCCGGCAGCCGCCGGATAAGCGTACAGATTTCCGGTGGAGGCATAGAAAAAATAGAAGTTGTGGATGACGGCCAGGGAATTTCCCAAGCTGATGTCATGCTGGCTTTTCAACGGCATGCTACCAGTAAAATCAATAATGAAGACGACCTTATCAAGATAAATTCCATGGGCTTCCGGGGAGAGGCTTTACCGAGTATTGCCTCAGTCAGCCGTTTGGAGCTTTACACCCAATACAGTGGCGAGAGTGGTATTCGGGTTGTCCTGGATGGCGGTAAAAACGCTGTCTGCGAGCCCTTCCCGACTGCGCCTGGTACCAGGGTGCTGGTGCGGGATCTCTTCTTTAATACCCCGGCCCGCAGGAAATTCTTAAAATCACCGGTCAGTGAAGCCGTGCAGGTACACGATCTGATGTGTCGCCTGGCTCTGGCCAGGACAGATATATCGTTTTCATATGCCAATGAGAAAAAATTGTACTTTAAGACTCCCGGCAACGTTATTCTGCATGACACTGTGGTAGCCATCTACGGAAATGATTTCGCCGCCAACTTTATCGATCTCGAATGGAGCGGCGAGACTTACCGCATAAATGGCCTGATATCCCGCCCGGAGTTTCGAAGACTCAATCGCAGGCATCAGGTGTTTTTCATTAACAACCGCTTGATAAAAAGCCCCATGTTGGCACGCGCTGTTGACGAAGGCTACCGGGGTACCTTGCTGGCACGCGAATACCCTGCGGTTTTTCTATTTCTGACCGTTGCCCCGGAGGATGTAGATGTCAACGTGCACCCCCAGAAAACCGAGGTTCGTTTCCGTGATGACAAAATTGTTTTTCGCCTGGTCAGCCAGGCAATAAAGGCGAGGTTGACTGGTTCAAGTTTTCAGGGCGTACCAATAATAACCGGAGCACCCGCTATAAGCAGCAGATATGATCTCCATCCAGTTCGCTCCCATCAATGGGGGAGGTACGAGAACAGCCAGTTGTTGGTAGCTGAAGAAGCCGACCAGGCTTTCTATCAGGATAATGCTGCAACTTCCGGTCAAATATTGCCAGGATTAGATACTGGAACTACAGATCATGATTTTGTAGTTATTGGGCAATGTTTTGAGGGTTACATACTGGTTCAGCAGGGTGATCTATTATGGCTGGTGGATCAGCATGCCGCCCAGGAACGCATATTGTTCAATCGTCTCCAGGAACGCGGCCAGAAGCAGACCGGCCAAGGGCAGGTTTTAACCTTCCCGCAAGCTATGGATTTGTCAAGTGCAGCTATGGATGTTTTGGAGAAGCACTTACCGGTATTTAAAGAATTAGGGTTCGAAATAGAGCCGATTGGCCCTAACGCGATTTCTCTCCGTGCTGCTCCCGCCGCTCTTCAAGGTCAGGAAATACCTTTCATCAATGAAAGCCTGGAACTTATGGCCGCGGACCAGCCATTGGATTTAAAAGATAAACTCTATGCCTTGATGGCATGTAAACAGGCGATTAAAGCGGGTGACTGTCTGTCACGGGCGGAAATGGTTATGCTGATAAATGATTTGTTGCATACCCCGGATTTTAGAAATTGTCCTCATGGAAGACCCACTCTGATCGAAATAAAGCGCCAGGATATTGAAAAACGCTTCAAAAGGAAATAATCATGAACTTTATTGTTACCACTACTCAGTCTGTCGATCACATGAGTCCAATATTAACTCAATTCCTGGCTTCTACCGGTTTCAGATTCGTGCCCAGGCGGAAAATCGGATTGGATAAGCTGGCGCTGGAAAATGATGCAGATGGGGTAGTGGTCTGGGAAGTCTCTGGCCCAGTCTTGTATTGTCAGGGTGAGAAACTTCTATTTCACCCCAGTATGGCCAAAAACAGGATAGCCGCATACCGGAAAAATAATCAGCAAGATCTAATGATAAAGGCATGCCAACTGGAATCGGGGTGGAGTTTCCTGGATTGTACCCTCGGCATGGGAGCTGATGCCATTGTTGCCTCCTACTTTTCTCAAACCGGACGGATAACCGGGCTAGAGTCCGAAGAGGTCGTGGCAGCAGTAATTGGGTGGGGGATGAAACTGTATAACGGCAAAATGACCTGGTTAAACCAGGCAGTTAATCGTATCGAAGTCCTAAATTATGATCATAAAGACTACTTGCTCCAGCTGCCGGAGCGTTCATACGACATAGTATATTTTGATCCGATGTTTGCACAGCCATTATTGAAAAGCCTGCCCCTTAATCCTTTACGAAAATTTGCCAATCCCAGCCCCCTTGATCGGGATACAATAACAGCAGCGGCCCGGGTGGCACAACGCCGGGTAGTCATGAAAACCCTGGCGGCCAGCGGCGAAATTGAACGGTTAGGTCTGAATAGACTAAGCGGGAGCAGGCATAATCCTATAGCTTACGGGATACTTGAGGTCTAAGTATTAAGTAATAAACAGGAGACTATCATGTTAAAGTTAGGCGCCCTGGTAGGCCCCACTGCAGTTGGTAAAACTGATATTTCCATACGATTGGCGGAAGCTATTGGCGCAGAAATCATATCCTGTGACTCGATGGCGGTCTACCACGGTATGGATATCGGTACAGCTAAACCCACATCCGAGGAAAGGCATCGGGTACCGCATCATCTAGTTGATATCGTGGATCCGTCCGTAAATTTTACAGTGGCAGATTATCAGCAGCAGGCTAGAGAACTTATCAAAACAATAACCGCCCGGGGTAGAATTCCGTTATTGGTAGGCGGGACCGGATTATATTATCAGGCAGTAGCAGACAACTATGATTTCTTTCCGGTGGAAGCGGTGCAGCCGGTACGCCAAAAATGGGAACAGGAATGCTCTGATCAAGGTCTGCCCTGTCTATTTGAACAACTGAAAATGGTCGATCCCGATTATGCAGCCAAGGTGGGACCCAATGACAAAAAAAGAATAATCCGCGCGCTGGAGGTACATGAGCTTACCGGGCAATCATTTTCTTCCCTCCAAACCAGTCAGCGTAACACCTATAGATTAGCAGCGGTTGGACTATATCTGGAGCGCTCACAGCTCTATGCCCGCATTGAAGAAAGAGTTGATAAGATGATAACTGATGGTTTGGTTGAGGAAGTGATAAGGCTGCGTAAACAAGGGTATGATAGAACTATGAATTCCATGATGGGTTTGGGTTACAAGCAGGTAGGAGCTTACCTGGACGGGCTGCTTGATTTTCATGAAATGATTGCCGCCATAAAGCTGGAAACGCGCCGTTATGCCAAACGCCAGTACACCTGGTTCAAGAAAGACAAGCGCATTCACTGGATCAATATGGAAGACTACCATGATTCAAAACTAATAATTGATAAAATATGTGAATTTATGGATGGACAATTCTTAAAGGCGTAGCATATAATCATACCATTGGCAAAGGATTAAACATAAATGAAGTGGAGGCTAAAACCTTGTTAAATAAAGGGCAGTTCAACTTACAGGATGCTTACTTGAACCAGGTCAGAAAAGATAAAATACTGGTTACCATTTACCTGGTAAACGGATTTCAGATAAGGGGTATGGTTAAAGGATTTGATAATTTTACGGTAGTTGTAGAACTGGACGGTAAACAGCAGCTGGTGTATAAACATGCCATATCTACCGTGGCTCCAATCAAACCCGTCGCTATCCTGTCGATGGATGCCAAGCCGGAACCCGAAAAGGTCTAATTCAATTTAATTAGAACAGGTACTTAAGTAAGACTCCCCAGGTTAGGATTCCGGGGAGTTTTGTTTTGGGTTTTTGACCCGGATTATCAATTAGGTATATGCTATTAATAATATTCACCGATATCTGACTAAAAACCGTATATATTGTGTCACCACTCCGGTCTTTTTCTCATATATATAGATGAGATTAGATTGGGGAAATGGTGATAGGAATGGAAATATCGATGCGGTTCAGAAATGATACAGCTGTTGGCGATAATGCTACCGGGGCTTTATCGGCTCCACAGGCTTTTACAAAAACTGACGCCTTTAATGAATTGGAGCAGTTAATAGGTTTAAAGCCGGTAAAAAAAACCATTGCTGAAATAACCGCATTTGTTTTAATTCAAAAACAACGCGATGCCAACGGATTAAAATCCTGCCCAACTGTACTACATTCCATTTTTAAAGGTAATCCCGGTACTGGCAAGACTACGGTAGCCAGGATTATGGGCAGCATTTATCGCGATATAGGCATCCTCAGCCGTGGTCATTTGGTGGAAGCGGAAAGAGCTGATTTGGTAGGTGAATATATCGGCCACACGGCACAAAAAACCAAGGAGATTATCAAAAAGTCGCTGGGAGGAGTACTCTTTGTCGATGAAGCGTATACCTTAGCCCAGGGCGGGGAAAAGGATTTCGGTAAAGAAGCCATCGCCACCTTGGTCAAGTCTATGGAAGACCAGCGCAATAACCTGGTGGTCATTTTGGCCGGTTATTGCCACGAAATGGATAGCTTTATCCGCTCGAATCCCGGTTTACGTTCTAGATTTCCTCTTCAGATTGATTTTACCGATTATGAAAGCGATCAGCTATTCCGTATTGCAGTTCAGATGTATAAAGACCGGGAGTATGAACCGAGCAGTAAGTGCCGCTGGCGATTGAAATCAAAACTGGATGAGTTTGTTAAAAAGCGTCATCCCCATAGTGGCAACGCCCGTTATGTGCGTAATCTGGTCGAGAAGTCCATTCGATTGCAGGCGCTGCGCATCGTTGACACCGGGATTCTAACCCGCAGGGAACTGATGACTGTAGAAGATATTGATCTGCCCGATGATTCAGAATTATAGCAGGTAACCAAACCGCCATAATTAATTATCTTAGAAAGTAGGGAAAAACTTGGATGCCCTCAGTTTAATCCGCCAGGGAGAACAATCCCTGAGCGATACCTTTGCAGAGTGGACTGACATTGCTTATTTCAATCAAGTCAAGGTGCTCAAGGCTTTTCAAAACCATAGAGTCCGGGAAAGTTATTTTGCCCCTTCTTCTGGCTATGGATATGGCGACATGGGCCGCGATGAATTGGAAAATATTTATACGGAGATTTTTCAAACCGAAGATGCCATGGTCCGTTCTCAAATTGTATCCGGCACCCATGCGATATCTGCATGCCTGGCTGCCCTGCTGAAACCAGGTGATGAACTTTTGTCAGCTATAGGCAGCCCCTACGATACCCTTAGTAAAATTATTGGCAAACATATTTCCGATAAAGGCACCCTGGTTGCCCGGGGTATCATTTATAAGGAAGGTGGATTGGACAACCTGTTAAAGCCTGATCACCAAGCCATTGCGGCCATGGTTAACGAAAATACCCGGGTGGTATTGATCCAAAGGTCACGGGGCTATAATTTAAGGCCGGCATTGAGAGTTGAAGACATTGCGGAGTTGGTAAAAACCATACGGGGAACTAATCCTAAAACTATTATATTTGTTGATAATTGCTATGGGGAATTTACCGACATCTGTGAACCATCAGAAGTTGGAGTGGATTTGATGGCAGGGTCCCTGATAAAGAATCCGGGCGGCGGATTGGCCCCATCAGGAGGATATATTGCCGGTCGCCGGGATTTGGTAGAGGAGGTCGCCTGGCAGCTTACCGCACCGGGCCTAGGTAAAGCACTTGGGGCCAGTCTGTCTAATAAACGCAGCCTTTACCAGGGTTTGTTCCTTGCCCCTCACACTGTACTGCAAGCCATGAAAGGCAGCGCACTGCTGGCTTATGTATTCAATTCTATGGGTTATCAGGTATACCCTGGTTCAACCGAGCCGCGTGGTGATATTGTCCAGGCTATCAAGATGAACAGTGCCGAGCAGGTTATCAAGTTTTGCCAGCTGGTTCAAAACTGTTCTCCGGTGGATAGTGATGTACAATTAGAGTATGGCCCGGTACCAGGATATGATGACCGTATTGTGATGGCAGCCGGAACATTTGTGCAGGGTTCTTCCATAGAAATATCCTGTGATGCACCGTTAAGAGAACCGTATACTGTCTATTGGCAAGGCGGTCTGACCTATGAACATTGTCGTTGGGTAATTAAAAATCTGGCAGATGCTTTTCTAGGCTTGAATTAATATTCTAGAGGAGGAATGACTATGAATACGGCTGTTTTGGTTGTCGTCCTGGTGGTTATTGTGCTGGGCATTGCAGGAACATTTCTGCCCTTTCTCCCGGGGATCGCTATGGTTTTTGTAGCCATAGCCGCCTATGGCTGGTTTGAGGGCTTCCACCTTGTCACCGCCGGTTATCTTACCATCCTGGCCGGGCTCACTGTATTGTCAATGTTGGTCGATTATTTATCCACCTACCTGGGAGCCAAATATTTTGATTCCAGCCGTTTGGGTATGTGGGGAGCGGTAATCGGCAGTATAATAGGCCTGTTTATTTTTCCTCCCCTTGGCATTATCATCTGCCCCTGGATTGGGGCCGTGACAGGTGAAATGGCTCAAGGCAGCGATTTCCAGAAGGCTATGAAATCCGGTTTGGGTGCAGTAATCGGATTGTTTTCAGGGATAATATTCAAGGTAATAATTGGGGTTGGAATGTTAATTTCCTTCCTGGTTATAGTATTTTGATTGCAGGCCTTCAGGTTATATGGTAAAGTTTTTTAGTTAGATCAGTCTTGAAATAGGAGGCATAATCGATTGGATAGAGCAGAAATCATAAGAACAGTAGAAGCCGAAAATGTCAAATTCATTCGACTTCAATTCACTGACATTCTGGGTGTGTTGAAAAGCATTTCTATTACCGTCGACCAGCTTGATAAAGCCCTGGATGGGGAATTGATGTTTGATGGATCGTCGATTGAAGGCTTCGTACGAATCGAAGAATCAGATATGTACCTGCGTCCGGACCTGGATACATTTTTGGTTCTCCCTTGGATGAATCCCAACTCTGACGCCAAGACCGCACGTTTGATTTGCGATATTTTCGATCCAGACGGCAACCCTTTTGAAGGCTGTCCCCGTAATGCATTAATTAGAGTCCTGGCCGAGGCTCGGGAAATGGGTTACACTATGCAGGTTGGCCCGGAACCTGAATTTTTTATGTTCCAGGTAGATGAGGATGGGACTCCCACCTTGAAAACCAATGATAAGGCTAGTTATTTTGACTTGCCGCCGGTAGATAAGGGGGAGGAAGCCCGTCGTGATATGGTGGAAACCCTGCAAAAAATCGGTTTCGAGATAGAAGCAGCTCATCATGAAGTTGCCCCCGGGCAACATGAAATAGATTTCAAATACCAGGAAGGTTTAAAAACTGCTGATAATATTATGACCTTCCGTATCTTTGTCAGGACCGTCGCCCAGCGTCATGGTTTGCATGCCACTTTTATGCCCAAACCGGTGTACGGAATAAACGGTTCAGGCATGCACATGCATATTTCACTTTTTGCGGATGGAAAAAATGTTTTTTATGATCCCTCCAAAGAGGATGGTTTAAGTGATGAATGTCGTCATTTCATTGCAGGTGTATTGAAACATGCACCGGCTATCACCGCCATTACCGGACCAACCGTTAATTCCTATAAGAGGTTGGTTCCCGGTTATGAAGCCCCGGTATATATTGCCTGGTCGTATCGCAATCGCAGCCCGTTAATAAGAATTCCGGCCAAACGGGGTATGAGCACCAGGATGGAAGTACGCAGCCCGGATCCCAGCTGTAATCCTTACCTGGCCATGGCGGTAATACTGAAAGCAGGCTTGGAAGGAATCCGCCAGAAACTGATCCCGCCCCTGCCAGTAGAAGAAAACATTTACGAAATGGATCTGGCTACCCGGATGGAACAAGGGATATCTTCACTTCCGGAAAACCTTTTGGAGGCAGTCAAAGAGCTGCGCAATGATACCTTGATCCAATCTGCCCTAGGAAGACATATTTATAAACGTTTCGTCAAAGCTAAAACAACGGAATGGGAAAATTACAGTGCCAGGGTATATGACTGGGAGATCAATGAGTACCTGGAGAAGTTCTAACCAGCCTTCCTGATATAAAAAGCCACCCGGACATCGTTGATAACTGTCCAGGTGGCTTTTATTCTTATATTGTTTACATATGCCGGAGTAAGCCGGTTACCTTGCCCAGAATAGCTACCTCAGGGGAGATAATCGGTTGCATAGAGCTGTTTTCGGGCTTTAATTCAATATAATTATCTCTCTTGTAATAGCGTTTGACAGTTGCCTCATCCTCCAGCATGGCCACAACGATTTCACCATTAGCGGCATCAGCTTGAGTACGTACAATTAGGTAGTCACCATCCAGAATCCCTGCCTCAATCATGCTTTCACCCTTGACCCGCAGGATATAATGATTGCCATGGCCTACGAATTCTACCGGCAGGGGATAATAACCTTCGATATTTTCTGTGGCGAGAATA
>JAXDBN010000008.1:0-3558 GCA_034678805.1 Syntrophomonadaceae bacterium | reverse complement strand
CGTTCATCTCCCAGATCATAACAGTAATAGACATCCATATGAGTAGGAGGTCCGCCCAGCCAGCCGCTTTTTACGAGACGTCTCATCTCCAGGGCAACCGGAGAAAACTGTTCGTCGGTGCCGATAGTCAACTTAAGATTCTTCGATATCGCCAGATCGATCAGTTCCCTGGCCTCCTCAGCATTTACTGTGAAAGGTTTTTCTACAAAGACATGACAGCCTGCCTCGAGACAGGTTTTAGCCAGTTCATAATGGCTCTGAGGTGGGGTCGTTATATGGACAACATTTGGATGCTCTTTCCTGAGCATGTTCGGCAGGTCATCATAGAAGGACTTAGCCCCAAATCTCTCGGCCAATTGTCTGGCCATTAGCAATTCTTTATCGCAGGTGGCAACAAGGGCGGCGGTTGAAGAGAAACTCTTGATAACTTCAGCGTGGGCTTCCGCTATCTTCCCGCAACCAACTATTGCTGCTTTTAGCATTGGGCCCCTCAGTTATAGTGACTTGTCAATTCGCTGTTTATTATAACCAGCTGCTGTTAGTAATACAAATAGAATATAGAAGAATTGTAAGAGCACCCGACGTGATCGATGGTTCCTAATCACCCATTGTAGTTCTTAGTGGGTGTGGGTAAGTGTAAGGAGTATAGTAAAGCTCCCAGGCCCCGTTGTGCCAGCGATAGAGCTTATTCTCATCTGTCGCCCACCAGGCTACACCTTCTGTGGTGCAATAGCCCGGACGCTGAGCCAGAGGCCCAACTCCCACTCCACTCGAACCATCAAACTTCTGAACCTGCTTAAAGCAGTGTACATCCCATCTGGGAACGACCCCTGTGGTTCCTCCATAGTCCAGCGTTTGTGATATGTGATAATCATATATTACCGAGCCGTTGGCAACATGATTCCAATAATATGAATCAGATACATGCTGTGGCTGACCAGTAGGATTAGTCGCTGGTGGATTTAAAGAATCTAAATACTCTTCTCTAGCTTTTGCACCATTTATACCTCTTACATCATAAGCAGTATTATTATAAGCTATTAATCTCCCCCCTCGATGGTCAAAAAATGTTAGGCTCATATTACCTGTATAGATAACATTCCCATATATTTCTGCCCCCATGGTGGATAAATTTCCGCTTGTTCCCATATTACCGTGCATATCAAACCACGGTTGGACACCAGAACCACCTACATTATGGAATGTATTATACCTAACACAATATCGGCCTCCTAAACCCCCTTCGTTGCTGGAACCATAGGGACCTAAATATATTATGTTGTCTTCATAATAACGATTATTCACACTACCAAAATCAAAAGTAATATTGCTCCATGTCTTCTCATTTAAACTAAAATCACGAGTAACAAAACTTGGACAGGTATCTCCCCTTAATTCATTGTTGTCAATAACACCATACACTTCACCATAAAAATGCATTAAACTTCCTTTAGAATTTTTAATTACGCAATGATCAAGCCTAAATTGGGTTACCGGAGTTAAATAATCATTCTCTGCCATGAATGTTAACCGATTATTATTACCATCGAGTACAAAGCCTGATAACCTGAAAGGTTTATCTACTTGGTCAGATGACGGCACATAAGCAACTAGAAAATTAGCAGGGTCACCATAGCTTGAACCTGCAGCAGCACCCGATTTTATAGTAACCCCACCAACCGTAGCCGCTTTCAATATTATACCCTTGGTTATGATCAAAGCTTGAGACCAAGTAGCTGTTCCATTCGGCACCACCACCGTGTCCCCTGCCTTCGCCGTAGCTATCGCCGCCTGTACGTCCGCTAAAGTACAACTGGACGCCGTTATTACCTTACTAGTCGATGTGCTTGAAACTGTTAAGGACTTACTTTTGGTAGAAGAGTTTGTACCATCACTTATAATCAATTTGACAGTATAAGCCCCAGCTTGAGAATAAGTATGCGTTGGATTTTTAGCTGTGCTCTTCCCTCCGTCTCCAAAGTCCCAGGACCAGCTGGTTGGAGAGCCCTGGGAGTTGTCTAGGAATTGAACTTCCTGACCTACCACAGGTGAGCTCGGACTGAGAGTAAAATCAGCCGTCAGGCTGGCTACGACAGTAACTGTCTGGGTCATTGAATTGGAGGTTGTACCGTCAGAGACTGTCAATTTAACGTTATAGGAACCGGCGGTCGAATAAGTCTTGGTTGGATTCTTCTGACTACTTGTCCCCCCGTCACCAAACTGCCAGGACCAGGAAGTTATATTTCCCGTTGACTTATCTGTAAATTGAATCTTTGCCCCTGCCGTCGGATTAGAGGGACTGTAAATGAAGTCTGCCTGAATTACCGCTTTTACGTTTATCGTTTTACTGGCTGTTTTAGTTTCTAAACTATTAGAAGCCGTCAGAGTCACCGTATAAGTTCCCGCATTGGAGTAGGCATGAGTTGGGCTCTGAAGACTTGACACGCTTCCATCTCCAAAGTCCCACGACCAGGAAGTTGGATTACCTGATGAGCTATCTGTAAATTGAACCGTCTGACCGGTATAAGGTGATGCAGGGCTATAAGAAAATGAAGGGCTTAATGATTGATTCACTGTGATCGTCTGGCTTTTACTCTTTGAGCCTTTCGCATTAGTTGCAGTTAAAGTAACAGTGAAATTGCCGGCCGCACTATATTTATGAACGGGATCTTTTAGCGTGCTGGTTGAACCATCGCCAAAATTCCATGAATAGCTGGTAATCGACCCGGTGGAAGTATTCGAAAATTGGAGATCCTGACCTACCACGGGATTGGCAGGCGAATAACTGAAACCAACCGTAATAGGTGCCAATACAGTTATTGTTTTTGAAACGGTTTTTGTGTAATCTCCGTTGGAGACCTGTAAAGTCACCGTATATGTGCCAGCATTATTATATAAATGGCTGGGGTTTTGTAGATTGCTCGTTGAGCCATCGCCAAAGTTCCAGCTCCAGGCAGATGGATTGCCAGAAGTGGAGTCCTGAAATTGAATAAGCACCCCTGCTTCTGGATTGGCAGGAGAAAAACTGAATCCAGGAGTTAATGCAGGAATCACAGTAATAGTTTTTGTAAGGCTTTTGCTGGAAGTCCCATTTGAGACGGTAAGCGTGACATTAAATATTCCGGAATTCTGATATTGATGTTGCGGATTCTGATTAGAACTCTTCCCCCCGTCGCCAAAATCCCACGACCAGGAAGTCGGATTGCCTGTTGATACATCCTTAAACTGGACAGACATGCCGACTTCAGGATTTACGGGAGAAAAAGTAAAATCAGGTAAAACCTCGACAGTTTTCGAAGAAGAAGTTGCTTTTGAGCCATAGACTCTAACTTTTTTGGTGGCCTTGCTCGATACACTACCTGCCGTGACAGTAAGAGAGATGGTATAAGATCCGGGATTTTGATATGTATGTGACGGATTCTGCTCATAACTGGTGTTGCCGTCCCCAAAATCCCATACCCTGGCATCCGGGAACCCTGTTTGGTTATTAACTATTGATTTATCCAAGAATTTAACTGGTAGGCCGGTGATGATAATTAGAGGAGTATGACTAAACCT
>JAXDBN010000007.1:0-7693 GCA_034678805.1 Syntrophomonadaceae bacterium | reverse complement strand
TTCTGCCTATTAAAAAGCCGGTCATCTATTTTGGGACTACCATTGCCGGCGCCGCTTCCTTACTGGGTTTGAAACGGTTATGTCCACAATCAGAATAACAAAGGCGGTTCTGATATGATATAAACCTTCAGTGAACAGCAAAACCGGGGTCATGGAGACCCCGGTTTTTTATTGCCGATCGATATTCCTGGCAGAGCCGGTCAGCGGGTGCGAAGTATCAATTAGCCAGGCACATCGGAATAGACATTCAGGTTTTGATTTGACTCCTGTGCGGCTGGTGTCCGGTAACCGGCTATCTGTTTCTCGGTAACCGGGGTTCTCCATTGGGGGAGAAGATAAATCGCATCTTTGGCACAGCCCTCCAGGCAGAATTCACAGACGATACAGCGGTAAGGGTCAAAATCCAGGATTTTGCCCTTGCGGTCAACGCTGATGGCATCGGTAGGGCAACGTTTGGCGCACAGGGTGCAAAAAATGCACTTGCTCATATCGAATTCAATCTGGCCGCGGCTGCCGTCCGGCACCTGCCTTTCTTCCAACGGGTACATTCTGGTCCGGGGACGGCTGGTCAAGTTCTTGAGTACTGTTAAAGTTATCGGTACCATTGTAATCCCTCCTATCTTTCAGTGCAGCTGATACACGGGTCGATAGAAAGCAATATTACCGGCACATCTGCCATGCTGCAGCCCGGCAGCATTTTCAGCAGTCCTGGTATGTGGGCAAAGGTAGGAGTTCGAATTCTGATTCGCTCCAGGATCTTGCTGCCATTGGCTTTGATGTAATAAAATACTTCTCCCCGGGGCTGCTCCACCCGCTGGATTGTCTCTCCCTGCGGATTACCTTTGACTTTGACGGCGGTTTCTCCCTCCGGTAGATAATTCAGGGCTTGTCGGGCCAGTTCGATGGCTTGATAGACTTCTCTCACCCGTACCAGTGCCCGGGCGTAACAATCGCCATCCTGTTCCACCACTGGTTCAAAACCAAGCTCTCCATAAGCTGCATAACCTTCCTGGCGAAGATCCTGGGCCACCCCGCTGGCGCGCAGCACCGGTCCTACCATTCCATAAGCTACAGCGTCTGCTTTACTCAAGATCCCTTTGCCGACGGTTCTCTGTTTTACGGTGTAGTCGTTCATTATTACCGGATTGATCCGCCCAAGCTCTTCCTCCACCTCATGGAGAATGTTTCTCGCCGCTGTAACCTGATCAGTATTCAAATCCCGGCGTATACCTCCTATAGCACAGGAGGAGAGAATCACCCTCTGTCCGCCGGTCATTTCCATCAAATCCACGATCTTTTCCCGGATCGCCCAATATTGCATAAACAGGTTCTCGAAACCGAAAGCATCAGCGAATAAACCCAACCAGAGCAAATGGCTGTGTATCCTGCTGATTTCACTGTAGAAAACTCTCAGGTACTTGGAACGGGGCGAAATCTCAATGCCCATTAACTCCTCAATGCCCATACAGTAGGTCATGGCATGCATGAAGCTGCATATTCCGCATACTCTTTCAAGGATAAAGATATTCTGGGTAAACTCTTTGCGTTCGGCCAATTTTTCCAATCCCCGGTGAACGTAACCGAGGGCCGGGGCAAGACTCACCACAGTTTCATCCTCATAAGTGATATTAAGATGTATGGGTTCAGGCAGCACCGGATGCTGCGGTCCAAATGGGGCGGTTATCCCTGCCATGCTACTTTTCCCCCTTTCCGGCCACCGGTGCACTCCTGGCCATGGGAGCCTCTTTGGCCCCCGGGACCATGTACAGGCGGCCGCCCAGATCCAAACTAATATCATCTATCCTAACGCCGAATAGCTCTTTAATTTCATTTTCTACCAGGAAAGCGCCGGGAGAAACACAGCTGATACTTGGTGCAGCCTCCTCCCGGGCCAATGATAATTCCAGGTTGGCAAGCGACAGTTCAAGATCAAAGCTATAGAGCAATCGGATTTTTTCTCCTTCATCCACACAGGTGATAGTGACCAAACGATAGCCTTCGTCCAGATATTTCTTTACCGCCGGCAACAAATCTCCCGAGTTGACTTGAATGGCATCTAATTTCATACTGCTGCCTCCTTGTTTGTCTTTTCCGCTAACAGACCCAAAGCTTGAACCACACCATCAATGATGGCCTCCGGCCGGGCCGCGCAGCCCGGTACATAGACATCCACCGGGATTACCTTGTCGATGCCGCCCAACATGTTGTAGCAGTCATGAAAGATTCCTCCGCTGCAGGCACAGGCTCCGACGGCCACCACCACCTTGGGATGGGGCATCTGCTCATATAGGTTTCTGACCACCCGGGCAGCGCGCTGGTTTACTCCGCCCGTAATCAGCAATATGTCGGCGTGTTTGGGATTACCGGTATTGATGATACCAAAACGCTCTACATCATAAACCGGGGTAAGGCAGGCCAGCACCTCTATATCGCAGCCATTGCAGCTGCTCCCGTCATAATGCAGGAGCCAGGGTGACTTGATTCTCGACTTTTTCATCATTCCCATTTAGAAGCCCCCCTTTCCCCGGGCCAGGATCCAGCCCAGGTTGATCAGGCACAGGGCCAGGCCGCTGCCCCAGGTAAACTTGAGCATATAATTCCAAGTCAGGCGGGCACAGCAATTATCTATGATGAGCTCTAAAAAGAAGGCCAGAAAAGCCAGGATTATTCCTATCCACCATGGGCTGGTCCAGAACATGGCCACCAGACCCAGCACCAGCACCAATTCATACCAGTGGGTTATTTCTATCAAGGCTAGAGCTGGCCCGGAATATTCGGTGGTTATTCCTTTTACCAGTTCCTGGTGCCCGTGATGGGAGGTGGACAGATCAAAAGGCGATTTGCGCATTTTGATAGTCAGTATAATGAGCAGAGCAATAAAGACCAGGGGAAGGGAAGTGAGCAAAGGCTGGCCCTGGTTTATCAAATCTCTCACCAGGAAACTGCCGTTTTGCAGGTACAATCCGACCGCCAGCAGAATCAACACCGGTTCATAAGCCAGCATCTGCAGGAGTTCTCGCTGACTGCCGATATGACTGTACGGGGATTTTACACTGAATCCGCCCAGCACAAAGGCTATAGCGGCAAAAGCCATCGTAAATACGATAATCAGGAGATCGCCCCCCAGGCTGAATAATACCAGGCTGGCCATAATCAGGCCCAGGTAAGCCAGGACCCAGGTAACCTGCCGGCGGTTAGCCGCCAGAGACTCTTTACCCAGTAGTTTCAGCACATCATAAAAGGGCTGCAGGACGGGAGGGCCGACCCGGCCTTGCATTCTGGCGCTTATCACCCGGTCCAGACCGGATAACAACCCGCCCAGAAACGGCGCTGCCATGATCACCAGTGAAGCGATTAATAGTTCATTCATAGCACTGTCACCCCCAGTAATACCATAATAATCAGTACGGCCAAGCTGTTAACGGTGGGAGTCCACCGGGCCTCGCCCAAAAATCCATCAAAATAGTAGCTGGACAGGGCGGGCTGGATGCTCTGTTCCCCGGTACTGGTATAACTGGTGGAGCTGCTGTTTTCTCCACACAGGTACACCGGTGCGCTTTTTGTTTTCTTTGGGTCATATAAGAGCCGGGCGCTTACCATTATGATCAGAAGCAGAACAAACCAGGGCCAGACTGCAAACAATCCGCTGTTTCCGATGACAATGCTTTGAGCAGCGGTATTTAACCCGGGACTGGAATAATATTGCGATACCGCCGGCATAACCAGAGACCTGATCAGGGGAATCACCAATATGCCAAGCAACACGGCGCCTGCAGCCAATCCGATCAAGGAAGCTTTATAGTTGATGGCCATGGGTTCCAAACCTGATTGTACTTCCCCGGGGTTTCCTTCCAGCATACGGCCCAGCCATTTTATCCAGAACAGGGCAGTAACTGCGCTGCCCATCACCATAAATAAAGCCGCCAGGGGCAAGTGGGCTGCAGCTTCCAGCGCAGCCCACTTGCCCACCAGCATACCAAAGGGAGGAAGGAACATGCTTATAATACCTACCGTAAATATAATGGTGGTTAAGGGCATACGATCGGCCAGGCCTTCCATGTCTTCTATGTTGCGGCTGCCGATTCGATGTTCAACGAAACCGGTGCAAAGGAAGAGTAAGCCTTTGGATACGGCATGAAATATGATCAATATGATCGCTGCACTGATGGCCGCCGGGGTGTTGATCCCGGCACAAGCGATAATCAGACCTAAATTGGCTATGGTTGAATAAGCCAGGACTCGCTTGGCATTGGATTGGCTGACTGCCAGTATGGATGTGACCAGGAAGGTGAAGCCACCGGCGATGGCAATTATGTCACTCAAATAAGTACCTATATATACAGGTGCAAGTCGCAATATGAGATATACACCGGCTTTAACCATAGTACTGGAATGAAGCAGGGCCGATACCGGGGTGGGGGCCACCATAGCTCCCAGCAGCCAGCTCTGAAAGGGCAGCTGGGCCGATTTGGTCATCCCGGCCAACACCAACAAGGCTGTGGCTAGCATAATCATGGTCATTCCTGGCCCCGCGCCATGGATCAGCAGGTATTGGATGGAAAGGTAATCTCCGCCTCCGTATCGGACCAGCACCACCAAAGCAAGGGCAAAAGCGGTTCCGCCCAGGCTGTTGATCCACAAGGCCCGGCAGGCGTTGGCTATCGCTTCCTCACTCAGGTCATGGCCGATCAACTGGAAGGAACAAAAAGTGGTTACTTCCCAGAAGAAGTACATCCAATACAGGTTGTCAGCAAAGACCAGGCCATTCATGGCCCCAAGAAATATCACCAGCCAGAACATGAAACGAGGCTGCCGGCTGCCGGAGTGGGAAGATAGCCAGCTTGTGGCGGATGTCTGGCCGCTGTGCTGGTCCTCATGTTCACCGATATATTTCACACCATAAATACAAATCAGGGAGCCCACGATATTGATTACCAGGGCCATGATTATGGACAGGTGATCAATAACAAAGGCCGGTCCTGGTTCCAGCTCCCCGCCTCCCAGAACAGCATCAAAGTAGATTAACAGTGCGGCCTGGAACAGGGCCAGCATGATAATCAATATATGCCGGCGTTTGATACCGATCAGCAGGATTAAAGCCAGCAATGCGAAATCTGCTGTACTAATAACCGTATTCCATGATAATCCGGCTATCTCCCCGGGCTGGTAGTTAAAAGGTCCAGTAAGATATAACCCGATGGAACAGGCGGCCAGGACCACTCCACTTGCCCATACCACCAGGTTTCTCCCCTTGTAGCTGCGCCACAGATAGCATAAAAGTGCCGCTGCTGCCGGCAGCCAGATGGCTGCCGACACCAGTTGCTTGCCTGTAATCACAAGTAATCACCTCACTAATTTTCTTCTATTCCTTCGATGGCATCGGCCGGGCAGTTCTCCGCACAGGTGCCGCAGTCGGTGCACAGCTCCGGATCAATGCGGTATTTTTCGCCGTCCTGCTGGATAGCTCCGGTTGGGCATTCATCAACGCAGACCCCGCATCCCAAACATAATTCATTAAGCACATGCGTCATGTTGATCTCCTCCTCTCTCTTATCTGCTAGTTCATTAAAGGAGCAAGAAATGTGCCAGCAATAAAGCGCAACAGGGAATATAATGCGATAAGCCCGTAACCACGGTGTCTGCAGGCGACTTTATCGTCTTCCGGCATAAATACATTAGTAATCACCGCGGCCTAAAAAAGCACCTGTCACATTAACATGTAACAGGTGCTACAAGGGTCGAAATATTTTGATTCCCATCATCTCCTGGCCTTCACAGCAGCTATTTTCAGGAGCAATCTGTGGGCCGGGCCGATAAGGGACAGATAGATAAATCAATAAAAAACAACGTCTGCCAGGTTCTAGTCGAAATTGTAATCCTTCGAGATATCATAGAGTTTCATTTTACGATAAATAGTATTGCGGCAGAATCCCAGCTCGCTGGCCACCCGGCTAATATTGCCTTTATGGCGATCCAGTAATTCAATTAATACTTCCCTTTCCGTGTCTTGGGCAGGTCTTGTTCTGGTTGTCCTGAACTCCCTGACATCATCAATATCAGGTGATGCAGCTTCATGACGACGGTCTCGGGGTACACAACAAGAGGTAATTTCCTCGGGCAGGTATTCGAGTCTTATTTCTGATCCCCCGGATAAGGCTATCATTTTCTCTGCTACATTCTCCAATTCCCTAACATTACCCGGCCAATTATAATTTTGAAGATACTCCAAAATACCAGGTTCGATATAATGGATCTCTACCCCCATTTTTTTACTGATCTTGTCCAGGAAATGATTGAAAAGAAGACCGATATCCTCGCGCCGCTCCCGCAGGGGAGGTATGGAAATCAAAATCACATTCAAGCGGTAAAACAAGTCCTGGCGGAAATTGTTTTTCTTGATCTCCTCCTGCAAATTCTTATTGGTAGCGCATATTACCCGTACATCGACTGGAATCACTTTTTCCCCGCCCACCCGGGTTATCTTTTTATCCTGCAATACCCGCAGGAGAGATGCCTGCTGCTCCAGCGGCATATCCCCGATCTCATCCAAGAAAAGGGTTCCTCCGGTTGCCAGTTCAAATTTGCCGGGCCTTCCTCCCCGGGCAGCTCCGGTAAAGGCCCCTTCGGCGTAGCCAAATAACTCGCTGGCTATCAATTCCCGGGGCAGGACCGCACTGTTCAAGGCAATAAAAGGACCATTACGCCGCGGGCTCTGGTTGTGAATGGCCTGGGCAAAAAGCTCCTTGCCAGTGCCGCTTTCTCCCTGAATCAACACGGTACTGGTGGTGGAGGCGGCTTGCAGCCCTATCTGAATGGCGTGCATGAACTTCGGGCCGCTGCCTATGATATCTTTAAAATAAAAGGTAGCCTGGGCACCGCTCAAACGATTAACCAGTTTTTTGACCTTATTGATGGGATTAACGAAAAGCACTGCACCGTTTACCCGGCCGGACTCATCCTTGATGGGTTTGCCGGTGGCCAGGCAATGAAGCCGCCCCCGGGGACCATCCACCATAATCTCTATATCAGTAAATGCTTTGGATTCGGCCAGCATCTGGTCAACCTTCCCGGATCGTCCGAAAATATCATGGATGGATTTTCCCCGCACGTCCTTGCCCAGCATGTACTCAGCTACGGGATTGATCTGGCGGATTATGCCATCAAGGTCAATAAGCGCAGCTCCGTCAGACATAGTCTGCAATATGTCATTCAGGCTGTTGTTCAATACCGTTAATTCGCGGTTCTGTTTCTTGATTCTCATCTGGTCGGAAATAGCCTCCACGGCCGCCACTACCATTCCCAGCGTATGCAGGTGGGCGCCTTCGGAAGGACCCGACATCTGTAAGGCTCCCAACACCTTTCCCGCTTCATCAATAATCGGAGCGGCTGAACAGGTCCAGGAGTGGATTTTCTGACAATAATGCTCCTGTCCGGAGACCTGACACGGCCGGCCCAGTGCCAGGCAAGTCCCAATCCCGTTGGTGCCTACTTCTTTTTCCATCCAGCCATAACCCTTGCTTAAGTTGACCTTGCGGGCATTTTCGAGAATATCATAATCACCCATTACTTCCATCATATACCCATGCTCGTCGGCCAGGAAGACTATGAATCCCGAACCAGCCACAAACTCATATAATTTGACCATGAAGGGGCGAGCCACCTCAATAAGCTCCCGGTGTTTATCCAGCAGAAC
>JAXDBN010000006.1:0-29281 GCA_034678805.1 Syntrophomonadaceae bacterium | reverse complement strand
TCGGGAGAAGTTCAGCCAGGTGCTCTTTGGACCCCGTGGCCCAGAACAGGCCTAAGCAATAGTGCTCGGGTGCAACAATAATTACCTCGAAAGGAATGTTAAACTGCAGCAAGCCATCAATATATCCTACTTCGGATTTGTTTATCCGTTTTACTTCCCGATACAGGGCAACCCTACTGCGTACCGCAGCCTCATCATTGGATGCCACCACTATATCAATATCTGTGACCAACGGCCGACCTCTCCTGATACTGCCGGCCAAGGCCGCTTCTAATACCTGGTCCATTTCTTTGAGATAAAGCAGAAGCTGTTCCCCCATGGGAAGAACAAAACCCAGGGTGTTCTTTTGGCTGTGCTGTTCCAGCATCTCGATACCTTTGATAATGCTGAATTCAGTTTTACTGCCCATACCTGGAAGAAGTCGTATTTTTTTTTCTTGAGCAGCTTGTAACAGTTGCTCCCGGTTGGTTACTCCCAGTTGTTCATAAAGCATTTTTATGGTCTTATGCCCTACTCCGGGAATCGCCAACATATCTAAAAGGCCGTCTGGAACTTGTTTCAACAACTTTTCATAAAATTCCAAACTGCCCTTTTCGACCATCTCTTCAATTTTTGCCTTAATTGCTTTTCCGACACCGGGGATCTCGCCAAGCCTATCTTTCTCATAAAGATATTGAATATCTTCATCCAGGTGATAAATGGAATTTGCTGCTTGTCGATAGGCTTTAATCTTGAAGGGATTTTCATCCCGGAACTGGAGAATATCCGCGATATGATCCAGTGTTCTGGCTATTTCACGGTTGGTCATTAACTATACCGTCCTGTTTCTCTTTTCCTCTTCAAGTGCCTTGACTAGATCGTCATAATCTTCCTGCAATTTGTTGAGTTCATCAGCTAGATTCAATGCAGTCAAGACTGCTACCTTGGTGATCGACAGACTATGGTTGCGCTGCTCAATCATCCGCATACGCCGATCAACGTATGCCCCTAGCATTTCGATGTACTCAACACTCTCAGTACCTTTGACTATGTATACCTGGTTAAAGATTTCTACTGCAACCTTGTTGATATTATGGTTCGACTTTCTATCCACGATTCGTGCCCCCTTTGCCGAATTATGATATTATTTCTCTAAAAACTTTGGATATCCTTTTGCTGGACAAATATATCGAAGTACAAAGCATAAAGTTATTTAATATATTGTTTTGATCTAATTTGACAATAGTATGGCTCTAGTCTGCTGAATAAGCTAGCCCCATACTTTATCCAGTGAAACGACTCAAATTCACGTTCTTATACATTATAACATCAGCATGACTGGTGGACGTTTCCAGATTATTGATAATATCATTTACATAATGAAAAGTGGTGTATGGAAATACTTATAAAAATCATCACAGTAGCGAAGGGCATCCATGATTTCCAATTCGCTGTTGCCGGTGGAAATTGTTTTGATAATAACCTTGTCCTTTTCTATCTCGCATGAAATGTCTTGAATCAAACCGCTCATGGAACGATCCAAACTGCGCGCAATCCTTATCAGCAGCCCTATTCCCTTGAGTGCGACCTCGTCCTTTTCGTCCAGAAATATTTTAAACCGTGGCCCTGCATAATGCCGTTTGCTGTTGAACTGGTTGGAAGCAGCATAGGCACTCATAACCAGCTCACGGTGCGAAAGCCCATGCAGTTCAGAATTAACCATCACATAGAAGACGTGTTCATTCTGTTGGTAAAAATTTAAAGCCATACCTACATCATGCATCATACAGGCAGTTTTTAATACTTTCTCATAATCGCCTTCAATATTGGCCAGGCCACGAAGCTGCTCAAATAGCGACTTGGTGATCTGGTATACCTTCCTAGCATGGTCGACATTAAGGTTATAGTTATTAAGGTTTTTCAACAATGATTTTTCCAGAATATCCCCGGATAGATTCCAATTACGGGCGATATAATCATAGATCAAACCTTCCCGCAAGCCATGGCCGCTGATAATTACTTCTTCGATATCACAGAATTTGGCCAGTTGAGCAATCACGCAGGTTGCCCCCACTATGGTATCAACGCGATCGCCGGAAAGGCCCTTGATAGTCCTTCTTTGCTTAAGGCTGCTGGAACTCACTTCTTTGTGAATTGCATAGATATCCTGGGCCGACATGAGGTAATTGTGGGTTCTTTCCAGGGGATAAGCTTTGCGGCGCCGGTCAATTTTGCATAGGTTACGGAATGTTCCTCCAATGCCGATCATTCTTGTAGTTGCCAAATCAGCTAACCACGGCACCTGCTTATAAGCTGATACCAGTCTGTTTTCTAGTTTGCGCAGTTGTTCATCCTTAATTGTATCGTTTAATTGAAATTGCTGGGTCACATTAATTGCCCCCAGCGGCAGGCTAATGGATTCTCGTACACGGCCATCTTCTACCCAGGTAAGTTCTGTACTGCCCCCGCCTAAGTCCATTAACAGAGCATCATCTATATCCATACTATTGGTTACTCCGATATAACCATAGTAGGCTTCCTCTTCACCTGATAATACGCGGACTTCAAATCCGGTTTCCTCTTTGATCCTGCTTATAAATTCAACTTGGTTGGCCGCCCGGCGTACTGCTTCGGTGGCTACCACCAAAATCTCATCCGGTTTAACGGCCTCACAGTGATTGCGAAACATATGCAGTGTTTTCAGCGCTTTTCTAATTCGATCCGTTTTTATGATTAAGTCGGTTTCTAAATCCTTTTCCAATCCGACTGATTCCTTAAGGTCGTGAATTATTTTGAAGTTACCCTTTCTGCCAATCCTGACCAGGACCAGGCGTATAGAATTCGAGCCTATATCTATAATCACAATCTTTTTCATAAACCCGTTCCCTTCAGTTTGCGCATAATCCAGGTCCTCGCTTGTGCCTTAATTATATCAGTCAATCCCATCAAAAACGTATTAATGTGTATATATTAATTAAAGTGTATTAATCCATGTGTTTTCGCTGTGGCATTATTTGACGGACACAGCTGTTATAATGAAGATATAATAACCGCGAAAAGGGGTTTGGAAATGAAAAAATCTTCGCGCCAAACAGCGGCGGCCATTGATGTAGGAACTAATTTCGTCAGCATGATGATAGCTGAGATTAGTTCTGAGGGTACTATTCATCCTTTAGAGGATGTCTGGAAACCCACCCAAATAGGCCGCGATACCTTTTCCAGCGGCAAAATAGACCTAGCATCCACTCAGGATCTGTGTAAAACCTTGAAATCCTTTGGACAACTAATGAAGGACTATCGTGTAAAACATTACCACGCTGTTGCCACCACAGGAATACGCGAAGCCCAAAACCGTGAATTTGTATTAGATCAAGTAGGCTTGCGCAGCGGTTTGGAGGTTGAAGTCATCAACAACCTGCAGGAACGTTTTTTCGAATTCAAATCCATGCGCGATAGTATATCAGACCTGCATACAATGTCACAGGACGGACTCCTGGTAGTCAGTTTGGGTATGGGGGGAACCGAAATCTTCGTATATGACAAAGGAAGCCTTCAATTAACCGAGTATGTAAAAATAGGCTCGTTACGTTTGCGTGAATTACTAGCGGACCTTGAACGCGTGACGCTCGAATTCCCAAAGGTTATTGAGGAATACCTTGAAAATCAGGTGTACTGGCTGGATTCGTTGCGCTATGGGGCTGACTGTAATTATGTAATAGGCTTGGGGGGTGAATTGGCATCTTTACTGAAACTGGGTCATCTAAATCATCTAACCGATAACCGCTTCTTTTTAGAACGAAGTGTGATGGAGAAAATATATTCTCTGCTGCAAACTATGACCCCCGAACAGCTTATGAGCCGGTATCGCCTGCACCGCAACGAGGCCGAAATACTGCTGCCCTCAGCAATAATATTCCGGCGTCTTTTGAGAGCTACTAAAGCCGAAGGAATACAATCGCCACGAGTATCATTAAGACATGGAATACTTGCCAATATGGCTGATGAATATTTTAACACCAGCCGCAAACATGAATACATAAATGATATTGTCAATTCAGTCAGGAACATAGGGCGCAAATACGGTTGCGATGAAAAACATTCCTGCCAGGTTGAGGAGATGGCGTTAAATATATTTGACCAGATGAAGCCCGTACACAATTTTGGAGAAAGAGCAAGGCTTTACCTGCAAGTAGCCTGTATCCTTCACGACGTTGGGAAATTTATTGGTATAGATGGTCATGAACTAAATTCCGGCAATATAATCCGCGCCCAGCAGATACTTGGATTTGCCAATCGAGAATTGGCAATAGCCGCTAACATCGCTCGGTACCATAGCCGGGTAGTACCCCAGCGCTGGCATGACAACTTTCATTCCCTGGAGCGGGATGATCAGATTATGGTCAGTAAGTTGGCCGCCATTTTAAAAATCGCCAACGGTTTGAATATCTCTCATAAAAAATCAATCCAACAGCTTGACTTACAAATAAGTGGTACAGAGATAATTTTTAAGGTTAAGTGTAAAGGCGATTTTCTCCTGGAAAGATGGAGTTTTTCGGCCCACATTGATTTCTTTGAAGAGGTATATGGTTTAAAGCCAGTATTAAAGCACAAAGGATGATGTAGAATGCGGGGAAACAATCCGGATGCACCTTCAAATTTTATTAACCGGGAATTAAGCTCACTGTCCTTTAATTTACGAGTTCTAGAGGAAGCTCAGGATACTGACAATCCTCTGCTGGAGAGAGCCAAGTTCGCGTCGATTGTGAGCACCAACCTCGATGAGTTCTTTATGGTCAGGGTAGCCGGGGTGTGGGACCAAATTGAAGCAGGATTAACAGAACCAGATGAAGCGGGATTGACCCCTCAGCAAGTCTGGGAACAGATCTCGAAAACGGTCCATCATATGATCACGAATCTCTACCGCTGTTACGGAAGATCTTTACGAACCGGATTAAAAAAGGAGCAGATCCATCTAAGCAAAGGCAAGAAACTGGATTTAAATCAAAAAGTGTTTCTGGATCAGCATTTCTTAAATAATATCTTTCCGGTACTGACACCTATGGTTGTTGATAGCAGCCGACCCTTTCCCCTGTTGTTGAACAGAAGTTTGAATATCGCCATCTTACTTGCCAATCCAAACGGGGATTCAGATCCGATCTTCGCCACGGTTCAAGTCCCAGCAGTATTGGAAAGGTTGGTGGAGGTTCCCTCCTCCACATATAAAACCACTCTGGTTTTTCTTGAAGAGATAATCAAAGAAAATCTGCCGGCCTTATTTAATGGCCACCGGGTATTGGCCAAAGGCTGCTTCAGAATAACCCGCAATGCTGACTTAAGCTTAAACGAGGAGGGCGCTGAGGATCTGCTCGAAGCTATTGAACAATCAGTCAAACAACGCAGATGGGGTGAGGTGATCCGGCTTGAATACGAAAAGGGATTGGATTCCCGGTTGCTGCAGCGCCTGGTGGAGGAACTGGAGGTACCGCCAGGGGGCTTGTATGAAATCAGTGGACCTCTGGACCTTAGTTTCCTCATGAAAATAGCTTCAGGGCATGAATTTGACGGTTTGCGTTACCCTGCCTTTCGGCCCCAAATTCCGACTGTCTTAAGCAACAGTGAAGATCTCTTTTCGATTATTGCCCAACAGGATGTCTTATTGCATCACCCTTATCAATCCTTCCAACCTATCATCCAGTTGGTACAACAGGCAGCCGAAGATCCTGGCGTTTTAGCCATTAAACAAATACTATATAGGGTCAGCGGTAACTCCCCAATTGTTGCGGCCGTGGAGAAGGCCGCCGAAAATGGCAAACAGGTAACTGTCTTAGTGGAGCTGCGTGCCCGGTTTGATGAAGAAAACAATATTACCTGGGCCAAACGGCTTGAAAAAGCAGGCTGTCATGTGATTTATGGCATTCCCGGCCTAAAGGTCCATGCCAAAATGCTGTTGATTGTGCGTCAAGAGGATAGTGGAATTAAGAGATACGTACATTTAAGTACCGGCAACTATAATGACTTTACCGCTAAAATTTATGAAGACCTAGGACTGTTTACCGCTGATGCCTACATAGGGGCGGATGCTTCGGCCATTTTTAATGCCTTATCTGGATACTCAAATTTGGGGAACCTTTTTAAAATGGAGGTTGCTCCTACCTCTCTGCGCTCGAAGTTATCATTCTTAATCAGGCAGGAGATAGAACATGCCCGGCAGGGGCATCCTGCCCACATTATTGCCAAGGTAAATTCACTTGTTGATAAGCCAATAGTGAAGGAATTCTTTGCTGCTTCTCAGGCCGGTGTAAAGGTTGATCTTATTGTTAGAGGCATTTGCAGCCTTAAACCTACTGTTGCCCATTATAGTGAAAATATCAGGGTCCGTAGTATAGTAGGCAGGTTCCTGGAGCATAGCCGCATATATTATTTTTGTAACGATGGGGATGAGACTATCCTTTTGTCAAGTGCTGACCTTATGACCCGCAATTTAGACCGGCGTATAGAGATAATGTTCCCGGTAGAAAATGAGAATAACAAGATTAGGCTGAAGGAAATTCTGGATGTATATATGCAAGATACTGTGAAAGCTCGCTTATTAAAGAGTGATGGAGTCTATTACCGGGTAGATAAGCGTGGCAAGAAGATCCTTAACAGCCAGGAATATTTGTGTGACATATACCGGCAAGCTAATACCTCTGAACAGCCTGAGATTAGTTTCTGATTATTCAACTACCGGTAGTTGTAGAGGACTCTTTGATTTACTCCGATAATTCACAACATGGTGGTCAGATAATGGTTAAAGAATTAATTTTATTCAGACATGCAAAAGCCGAGGACATTAGTGACTCCCGAATTGACGATAGCAGGGCCTTGACCCCCAAAGGAGTATCACAGCTCACAGCAAGTCTTCCTGCCCTTCAGTTATTTATTAAGGCGGATAAGAATATGCTGATATGGACCAGTCCGATGCGACGTGCTGTCCAAACCGCTGAGATAATAGCAGCTCAATTTAAGATGTCTAATATTGTTCATTTCGACTTTATTGGGGATGGAGATTTTTCAAGGTTGGCAGATGAATTGGCCCAGATTAGTTCATGCCACTATTTGATTATCGTCGGCCATCAACCTTATTTAAGCGATTGGAGTGAAAGAATCGGTGACTGTCGCCTGCCCTTCGGGAAAGCCTCAGCTGCAAGCTTTAAACTGAGTGCCGCTTCACCTCCTGCAGGCCAATTACAATGGTTCCTGCAGGCCAAAGTCATGAAGAACCTTGCCGTCAAGCCAGTCTAATGGTCTCTGCTTGTTTAAACGTCAAACCAGCTGCCACCTACAAATTCCCTGAGAATTGAGTTGGGCGGAATACTGGTAACAGGAATAGCTCGGAAGAAGCTGAGAAAACGCAGCAGTCGGCTCGACTCTACATGTTCAGGTACGTCATTATCAATTGATTCCAATAGAGGCTCGGCGAACAATTTAAGGGCTGATAATTCATAAACCAGGGAAGAATTAAACATCACATTAGCATTCTCTTGAAAAGCAAAAACATTCTTTTCCTCCGCGCGCCGCACCGAAGGCCATTGCCTGATAGTATTCAAGGCCGGGTTTCCTCTTGTTCGGTGATCCCTGATTATTCTCCTTATTAAACGGGAATCAGTAGTTGGAATGCGGTTACTGTAATCCACGTTCAGCTGGGTTAAGGCACTTACGTATATCTTATACTTATTTCTTACCGGTACACTGAAAGTCAACTCATCATTGAGGGCATGTATGCCCTCTAGGATTATAGGTTCATTAGTGGGAACCTTTATCTTATATCCAACCTCCTCACGACGCCCGGTTTTAAAGTTGTAGATGGGGATCTCCACCTCTTCCCCCTCAATCAAACGGGTCAATTGTTCGTTAAATAAATCGATATCCACCGCAGCCAGGGAATCATAATCATAATTCCCCTCCTCATCAACGGGGGTTAAGGTTCTGTCCAAAAAATAATTGTCCATGGATATTGAAACCGGGTGGTGTCCAATTACTCTAAGTTGAATTAAGAGGCGCTGGGCAAAGGTAGTCTTGCCGGAAGACGAAGGACCGGCTATTAACACCAATCTGATACTGGGATTATCACTTATGGTATCAGCGATATAGGCAATTTTCTTCTCGTGCAAAGCCTCATTAACACGAATTAAATCATCGATTTTATCAGTGGTGATAATCTCATTTAGGGATGCCACATGGGGAACATGCAGCATTTCGGCCCAATCCTTGGCTTCCTGGTGAATCACGGCCAGCTTCTTCTGCTCACGGTAAGGTTTAATTAGGTCAAGGTCGTCTATTTCCGGGGTTCGTAAAATCATCCCGGGAGAGTGATAAAGCAATCTGAATTTACCGAGTATACCAGTACGGTTAACCATATAGCCATAGAAATATTCTACAAAACCGTCCAATTCGTATACGTGTGCGGCTTCCTTATCACGGTAGCGCATAAGTTTGAGTTTGTCATCCTGGCCTTGGGCCGCAAATATGCGCCGTACTTCCTCATTTTCGAGCAAGTAACGGTTAATTGGCAGATCTAGCTGGACTATTTGGCGCATACGGTTCTGAATCTGCTCGATTTCCGTATCGGCACTGGGCACATTAAGAAATTCACAATATAATCCATTGGAAAGGGTATGTTTTATCATTAGAACCCGGTCGGGGAACAGATCACGGCAGGCTTTTATTAAAACCAGGGAAGCACTGCGCCGATAAATACGTAATCCAGCCGGGCAAGTAGTGTCGACCAGGTCTACCGAGCAATCATAATTGAGTAAAAAATCCAAATCACGCAGGGTATTCTTAATAATCGCCCCGACTATTGGGTATTGCCTGCCTTCCTGAAGGTCATTAATCAATTCCCCTAAAGCAGTGCCCCGGGCAACTTGAAAAGACCCAACCTTATTGATGGTAACGTTGACTATTCCAGAAGGTGCGACTAACATTGCTCAAATCTCCCCTCGATGATAACTATATTATATAATAATCGACCTCCATCGATTAGGGGTAATTATAACCTCTATTTCATTGATCCCAGTCTTCTTCCAAATTCCAGCTATCCTCAACTGGTACAATGGTTGTAATTGTTCCCGGTTCAACTAGATCTATAATACTACTTCCTTCTATTGACCAGGGGGGTTCATTACCAGAGATGCTGATCACCAGATCCTGGCCAAGCTCTCGGTTAGAATCGTTCCATATTATTCTTACTGAAATAGCGTATTGGTTCTCACCCAATGCCTTTATATTTTTAATCTTAATTTTACTAATCTGCTGTAATTGAAGCAATAAACGCTGAATATCTATATCAGCATGGATTAATTGGCCAACTGTATTATATTCCTGTTGATTGATGGCCGTAAAGAACAGGTTTATTATTTCCTCCTGGTTCAATTTCATAATTTGCTGGTCTAAAACATGAGCAGCTTTCCATACCATCATTTGATGGGCTAAATCAACCTTATGACTGCCATGAGTTTTGGAATCCCGGAAGTGTATGCAAAAATGACCATCAAAATCGTTATCAGGTATGGCTCCCTGCCCATGCGGCATTCCTGCCATGGATGCAGCGATTTTTGTGCCGTCGGTCAACTGAATAATGACCCCCCTCCTTCTCCAGGACCATTGCCCATTATAGGCTCTTTTCATAGCGGCCGTATCATCAGCTGTCAATGGCTGAACGTCAGCATGACTGGTCCCCCCCCGCCTCTGTATTTGAAAAGTAATCCCGGTATCCAGATCGATTACACCAGCCCGGCTTCCTTTAGGGAAGATTTTATTAACTTCTTGCCAGGGTAGGAATTCTCCATAAATCCCTGTATCATTGGGAATCACTTCAGGACTTGGACTATTTGTAAAAACCAATTTGAAAATTAACAAAAGGGCAAACAAAATAAAAAAAGTAGCACCGATAACACCGATCATCATTTTATGAATATGGACATTTATCACCAAAAGAAAACCTCCTTTTTCAGCATTTATATTTGCTCAGGAGGTTTAATTATTCCGTTTAATTTATCATGTTGGCTGTAATAGGTTCAACTCAAATATTTCTGATTAACGCAAACTGGCATTTACCCTTAGCTCTAATTGCGCCCTGATCTCATCCAAGCTGTTGTTTACTTCAGCCTCGGTTAGAGTCCGATCTTGAGCCTGGAAAGTCATTTTAAAGGCTATACTCTTGTATCCTTCTGCAACCTGTTCCCCTGCATAAACATCGAAAATCGCTACGTTTTGAAGCAGAGTTCCACCAGCCTCGCGAATGATAATCAAGGCATCTGCCGCATTTATATCTTCTTTAATCACTATGGCCAAATCACGCTCCACCGCGGGATATTTAGGTATTCCCTGCATCATTACCTTAAGGTGGGAGAGTTCAAACATTCTATTAACATCCAATTCAAAAGCACAGGCCCGCGATTTGATATCGAAGTTTTGCAGCACCAGGGGATGAAGTTCCCCCATCGTCCCAATTTCTTTATCCTGGCAGGTTATCACTGCAGAGCGGCCGGGGTGATATCCCGGATCTTTGCATACCATCCACCTGACATCGGTGATACCTAATATCTTAAACAATTTCTCCACAATGCCCTTAAGGTAATAAAAATCCATTTCAATTTCGGATTTACACCAGCCAGCTTCCTGCCGACCTGTCACTGCGGCAGCGACTTTGAGTACTTCTTCCGGTTGTGCTTCCAGACGCGGATGAAAAACTGACCCCAATTCGAAGAAAGCCAGATTACTGTTCTTACGAGCTAAATTACGGCTTAATGTATCTAATAAACCAGGTAAAAGCATAGTACGCATTATACTCTGTTCTTCAGAGAGGGGATTTGCTAATCTCACCACATTACGCAATGGGCTGTCTTTAGGCAGCCGCATCATTTCAAAAAACCTATCGCTGATGAAACTGTAGTTAACCGTCTCATAAAAACTGCCGATCATGAAGTTGGATAGGTTATCACGGAATTTCTGGAAGGATGTCAAGCCTCCCTGTGTAGTAATGCCCCAAGGCAGCTGAGCCGGAATATTCTCGTAACCGTGTAAACGGGCAACTTCCTCTATTAGATCTACTTCCTGATCAATATCGGGACGGTAAGAAGGAACCTGAACCAGCAAGTCCCCACCTTGATCCTCCCAGTCGAATTTCAGACTACTTATATATTGTTTTACTTGTCCTGAAGAAATTGACGTTCCTAAAACATGATTAACCCGCGCTGGCCTCAATAGTACGTGCTTATGATTTAAGGTATGGGGATAACAGTCAGAAACCCCTCTTATCACTTCCGCTTCCCCCAGCTCTTGCAACAATGCGGCGGCCCGGTTAACTGCAAAGATTACCCCATTAATATCGGTACCCTTTTCAAAGCGAATGGATGAATCGCTTCTTAGGCCTAACATACGAGATGATTTTCGTATACCTATATTTTGAAAATAGGCTGATTCCAACAAAACGTTGATCGTCTGTTCCCCGATTTCAGTATTTTGACCACCCATGATTCCGGCTAGGGCTACTGGCCGGCCATTATCAGTAATAAGCAGGGCTTCCTGATTTAAGTTCCGATCGACGCCGTCTAAAGTAGTAATCTTTTCACCAGGTTGGGCACGACGCACCAGAATTGTCTTGGCATTGCTTAACAGGTCATAGTCAAAGGCATGCAAAGGCTGGTTGCATTCCAGCATAACGTAGTTGGTTACGTCGACTACATTATTGATTGGACGCACCCCACAGCTGAGCAGCCGAGTTTGCATCCATTCCGGGGAAGGCTTGATCTTAACATTTTTTATTACCCGAGCCGTGTATCTGGGACAGAGATCGGGTGCAGTAATCTCCACTTTCACATAATCATGGATAGACTCATTGTTTTCGGTAAAATTAATCTCTGGCATCAATAGTTCACTGCCGGAAAGAGCCGCAACTTCTCTGGCCAGATTAATAATACCCAGGCAGTCACCGCGGTTAGGGGTCAGGTCCAATGCCAGAATCTTATCGTTATTTACATCCTCTATCCCTTCTATGGCTATCCCCGCCATAGTTAAGCGATGGGCCAATTCTTCAGCTGTCCAGGTGAAATTTACATATTCTTTAAGCCAATTAATCGATGCGTGCATAAGGCCACCCCCTAAAATTGTTTTAAGAAACGCTTGTCATTATCAAACAGCAACCGCATATCATTAATCTTATATTTGAGCATGGCAATTCTCTCTATTCCCATACCAAACGCAAATCCTGTACATTTTTCCGGATCGTAGCCACCATATTCAAGTACGCGGGGGTTAACCATACCCGCTCCCAGTATCTCCAGCCAGCCTGTATAACTGCAGACCCGGCAGCCTTCACCCCTGCAATTAACACAGGATATATCCATTTCCGCACTCGGTTCAGTGAAAGGGAAGAAACTGGGGCGATAACGAACCTGTACCTCTTCGCCAAAGACCTTGCGGGCAAACAGCATTAGCATAGCTTTGAGATTAGCAAATGTAATTCTCTCATCAATCAAGAGCCCCTCAATTTGATGGAACATGGGTGAATGAGTAGCATCGTCGTCTTTACGGTATACCCTGCCAGGAACAATAATTTTAACCGGGAGCCGGGGGGCCATCTTTTCCATAGTCCTAATCTGGACCGGTGAGGTATGAGTCCGCAGCAGCATATCTTCGGTTATATAAAATGTATCCTGCATATCCCGGGCGGGGTGATCGCGGGGAACGTTAAGTGCTTCGAAGTTGTAGTAGTCTATCTCTACCTCTGGTCCTTCTGCCACAGTGAAACCCATACCCATAAAAATATCCTTAACCTCATTTGTTACCCGGGTAATGGGATGTTGCCCTCCTGTTGGTCCAAGCATACCCGGCAGGGTAATGTCGATCCTCTCCTGCTGAAGTCTCATTTCCAGTTCCAGAGCTCTTAATTGCTGGGTTTTATCTTCAATTAATCTCTCCAGGGTATCCTTTACCTCATTGGCTACACATCCAACTTCCGCCCGCTTTTCAGGATCCAGGTCTTTTAGTCCTCTTAACAATTGAGTTATTTCGCCTTTACGGCCCAGAATTTTAACCCTGATCTCGTTAAGGGAGCCATAATCATTCACCCCGCTAATATTTTTTTCCGCTTCAACTCTAATCGTGGTTAATTTTTCAATCATATCAGCACCTCCTATTAAAATCGGCCGCTTTCTGCTGTGCAGGAATTACTAACCAGAAAACAAAAATGCCTTCATCCACAAGGGACGAAAGCCTAATTCCGTGGTACCACCCTAATTAATCGGAATGCTCCGATTCTCTTCATACCAATAACGGTGGCTACCGGTCGAACCTACTATTATTTCAATCCACTGCTCACAGGTGAATTCGCCTGCCCATCACTTAGCCATACTTACAGTCTCCGATATGGCCTCCCTGAAAGTCCAGGTTGCAGGTTACTTGTCCTGATCATCGCACAAATATTTAATTAATTACCAATCGTTTATATAAAAGATAATATATGATGCAACCGGATGTTTCGAAAAGATACCACAAAAGTTCAGCTTGATCCTGCATAAGCGGTGAACCCTCCGGATTATTTGCCAGGTAACAAGGTGTCAATGTTAGCTGTCTTAGGAATCCTAAATAGATACTTGGTTCTGTCTCCGTGCTTCAGCAATAATTATAGCACATGCCGCGGCCACATTCAAAGAGTCTACTCCGGGTTTTATGGGTATATTTATGCATTGATGGCACAGATGTTTTAATTCATCTCGCATTCCCTGGCCTTCGCTGCCAAGAATAATCAAAACCGCGCCATCATATCTAACCTGAAAATATATTTTCCCCTGTTTGATATCTGTACCCATGATCAGATAGCCTGATTCACGCAAGGTTTTAACCTGTTTATCTCCGATATCGGTAAAAACCGGCAAATTCAGCAAAGCACCCATGGTGGAACGAACTACCTTAGGATTAAACAGATCAACACAACCATCTGAAAGCAGCACTGCCTCAATACCCATGGCCCAACAAGTCCTCAAAATACTGCCCAGATTACCTGGATCGGTAACCCGGTCCAGATATACCAAGATACCTTGTTTAGAAATTATTTCATTCCACGGCCAGGACGGCTTTCTTAAAACTGCTGCTATCCTCTGGGGATTTTCAGTGGCACATATTTGCTTCATTAACCGGGGATCCACAATTATTTTTCGTTCTTCAGATACTTGAACAGCCGAAGCCTCATTTTCATAACCAGCGCTGGCTATTATCATATCTACCAATTGAGGATGCACCGCTGCTTCTTCAACCGCCCGCTGGCCTTCAATCAGAAATAGGCCTGTGTCATCCCGATATTTCTTTACTTTCAAGCTCGAGGCCAGTTTTACATATTGATTATCTGATGAACTGATATACTTCATGGGCCGGTAACACCTGCCTTTATGACCGATATCCTAATAAAAAAGTATGGTTTTATAAACCATACTCTTTCACACCCGTATGTTTTGCATCAATTAAGATGATTTTTTCGCAACGTCAGCAAGCTGGGCGAAACCCTTGGGGTCACTTATAGCCAGTTCAGCCAGCATCTTTCGGTTAACCTCTACCCCTGCCAACTTCAGCCCATGAATCATGCGACTGTAAGTAGTCCCGTTTTCTCTGGCGGCAGCATTGATACGAGCTATCCACAACTGCCGAAATTCTCTTTTTTTCAGCTTGCGATGGGCGTAGGCATAAGCCCCCGATTTCATAACCTGTTCATTAGCTACACGATATAATTTTGATTTACTGCCAAAATAACCTTTTGCCAGTTTTAGTATCTTCTTATGTCTTCTATGCGACGTTACTCCGCGCTTTACTCTCGGCATTTAATAGTCCTCCCTTTATGAATTAATACGGTATCAGCTTGGAAATATTCTTTTGTTCTACGTCGCTGACCAGACCAGCCTTACGGAGATTTCTTTTTCTCTTGGGGCTCTTGCTGCTAAGTAGATGACTGGCATAAGCTTTTGATCTTTTAATCATTCCGCTGCCGGTTTTCTTGAATCTTTTTGCGGCGCCGCGGTGACTTTTCATTTTGGGCATGGATTAATCCTCCTTCTTCTCACTTTTCTCGCTTTTCTCAGTTTTATCGGTATCCAGCTTGGGAACCAGTATCATTACCATGTTGCGTCCTTCAACCTTAGGTTGCTTTTCTACCGCAGATATATCTGATAACTCCTGGGCAAGTTTTATACACAGTTTTTCTCCTAATTCCGGATGGGTAATCTGTCTTCCCCTAAACATTATGGTAAATTTGAGTTTATCGCCAGCAGATAAGAACTTCCTGGCATTCTTGGCCTTGACCTGAAAATCGTGTTCTTCGATGTTCGGTCTCATCTTTACTTCCTTGATAGATATTATCTTCTGTTTCTTACGAGATTCCTTTTCTCTCTTACTCTGCTCAAACTTAAATTTGCCATAATCCATTAATCGGCAAACCGGTGGTTTCGCTGAAGGGGCTACTTCAACCAGGTCCACACCCTTTTCTTCAGCGATGGCCAGAGCTTCCCGGATAGGAACTATGCCCAGCTGTTCTCCATCTTCACTTACCAACCTAACTTCCTTAACCCTAATTTCCTCGTTTACTCTCCAATCCTTGCTGATAAGCAATTCACCTCCTTCAATATAAAAAGCGGGCTATTTAAACCCGCTTCCAAATCACTACAGACAAGTAACCCATGATCTCTAACTATACTTTACGTGTCCGTTGTCATTCATAACCTTACTAACTGAAGTTGTAAGGTGAGAAGCCAGGCTCCTGCTTTACGATACCAACCAAGAGATTAACATATCCTATATAAATATGCAAGCTCTATCGTTTATCTAATTAACTTATCCCTAATTTCCGCTATAATCATGGCAGCAAAATCTTCTAATCCCTGCTGTCCCAAGTCGCCTTCTTTGCGGTGTCGTACCGCGACAGTATTGGACTGCGCCTCTTTTTCACCTAGAATCAGCAGATATGGTATCTTCTGAAGTTGCCCTTCTCTTATCTTGTAACCAATCTTTTCGCTGCGCAGGTCGCTCTCAACCCTTATTCCCTCAGCTCTAAGCCGGTCAATTACCTTGGCTGCATAATCATGTTGTTTTTCCGTGATCGGCATTACTCGAACCTGAACAGGAGCCAACCAGGCTGGGAATGCTCCTCCGAAGTGTTCCGTTAAAATACCGATAAACCGTTCGATGCTGCCATATATTACCCGGTGAATCATTACCGGGCGGTGCTTTTCCCCGTCTTCTCCGATGTAGCTTAAGTCAAATTTCTCGGGCATCTGGAAATCAAGCTGGATGGTACCGCACTGCCAGGTCCGGTCTAAGGAATCCTGCAAGTGAAAATCGATTTTGGGTCCGTAAAAGGCACCATCACCTTCGTTGATTTTGTAAGGCAGCCCCTTTTCATCAAGGGCTTTCATCAAGGTATTGGTGGCCAGTTCCCAGGTTTCAGCCGAACCCATAGATTTCTCAGGCCGGGTAGATAGTTCTACATGGTAAGGAAAACCAAACAAGCTATAGAACTTATCTACTAGATCAATAACCCCTTTAATCTCATCTACCATTTGTTCTGGAAGCATAAAGATATGGGCGTCATCCTGTGTAAACGCCCGTACCCGCATTAGGCCATGCAGTACACCAGATTTCTCATGGCGGTGTACCAGACCCATTTCCCCAACTCTTAAAGGTAACTCCCTATAGCTGTGCAGTGATTGACGGTACAGCAACATGCCTCCCGGACAATTCATGGGTTTTACGCAGTAATTTTCTTCGTCGATGACGGTAAAATACATATTTTCCTTATAATTATCCCAGTGACCCGATCTGTGCCACAATTCTTCGTTAAGAATAATCGGGGTGCGCACCTCGGAATACCCCGCCCTTTGATGTTCCTCCCGCCAGAATTTCTCTAACTCATTGCGCAGGATCATCCCTTTGGGCATAAAAAACGGAAAACCCGGGCCTTCATCGAGGAGTACAAACAAACCCAATTCTTTGCCCAGCTTACGGTGATCACGTTTCTTGGCTTCTTCCAATTTATGCAGATAATCATCTAGCATATTTTGTTTTGGATAAGAAGTCGCATAAATCCGCTGCAGCATCTTCTTATTCTCATCGCCACGCCAATAAGCCCCGGCCAGGCTCATGATTTTGACAGCTTTCACCTTTCCCGTGCTGGGCAGGTGCGGTCCTGCACAGAGATCAACAAATTCCCCCTGTTGGTACAGACTGATCACCGCATCATCAGGTAAATCTTTAATCAATTCCACTTTATAGTCTTCATTTCTCTCTGCAAAAAACTGAATGGCTTCTTCTTTAGGCAGTTCCCGGCGTACAATTGGGTAGTCGCTCTTGATGATGGAATTCATCTCTTTTTCTATCAGAACAAAATCCTCTGGCGTAAAGGTGTAGTCGGTGTCAAAATCATAATAAAATCCCTTTTCGATTGCCGGTCCGATAGCGAATTTGGTTTCCGGCCACAGTCTTTTTACGGCTTGGGCCATAATATGTGATGACGAATGCCGGTAAACATTACGCCCGTTCTCATCTTGGAAGTCAAGAAACCTTACTCGCCCATCATCATATAGAGGAGCATTGAGGTCGGTTAATTTCCCATTAAAAACCGCCACCATTGAATCCTTGGCTAATTTTGAACTTATATCTTCAGCCACCTTAAGAAGATTGGTTCCTTTTGGAATTTCACGATGGCCGCCCTCCGGAAAGCTTATATTTATCACTGAGCTGCACCTCCATAGCAAATGCTGACGATTGGGCAAAATAACGAATTATTCCGTGTATTAATGCATTCACAACTAATTTCTTCCTAAAAAGAATAGCAGATTTGAAATATTACCGCAATAAAATGGTCTGTAAGTATAAATGTTTGGATCACAAGCCGATTGAAAAGCCAATAAAAAAACAGATTTCTTGATAATCTGTTAAAATCTTTTTGATTTGTTTTTGCAGTTATATTCTCTTATCGTTTGGATAGCTTTTCAGCAGTAACTCCTTTTCATCTTGCCTTAAATGGCCTCCCTTCTGTGAACCCAGACAACGTTCACAGCCCTCACACACAATGATCCTGGAGTCAAATACTTTTTTTATCATTTGTACTGATTCGCTATCCTCCTGCTTGTCGGTTTTATGCAGAATAATTCGTCTTGGCGCAACTGTAATCAGAATGCTTACCAGAACATCATCGAGGCTGATCTCCCCGCGGGCCAGATCCTCCATATAATATTTGATCTGCTTTTCCTCGATACGAATCCCGTTGCCATCCCACAGGATAAATCCATTATCCTCCGAGGTCATTATATTCACTTCAAGCATCATGGGTGGTTGTGTATCCACGAAATAGCGCAGCAATTTAACAAATTCATTATATTCTTTTTCATTGCGTAGTTCCTCGCAGGCAAGATCGACCGCAAACCTGATATCAGTCAAAAAGTCCTGCATACAAAAGTTTATGAAACCTTCCATTACGATTTTCTGGTGACTAAATAAGTAATCAAAAATACGGTGGGAGATTTTATTTTTACGACCGTAATTCATAAGTAAATTCAAGCTTTCGTTTGTATGGCAATGTTTCAAAAATTTCGTGGCTTTAACCATAACCGTGTTCCTGTCGTCAGGCAGTAAATTACGTTTAGGTCGCACAATTTCTTTCCAGGTTAATTTACCCTCCCAGTCCCTGATAACATGTTCAGCCAAAAATTCTGCTAACTGGTGTTTAAATATATAAACATAATCCTCTTCTCGATAATGAGAAGAGCTTACATTGCCTTGCAGAAGAATTTCAAACATAACTCCGCAATTCCGGTTTATTATTCGTGAATTAATGGTCAGTGAACAGCCTCGTTGTCTGAGCCAGGAAAATTTTTTTGAAAATTCTTCGATAAACAGGTCCTTATCCGCGGCCGTTATTATCTGGAGCTCATATACCATTTTTCGGCCTCCTCGTTGATGCTTACATTATTATATGTGAGGCCATTTTTCATTATTCAGTCATCGAAAATCCAAAATTTGCACTATAACCGGTTTTGTCAGCTATTTAGCCTATATTGATGAGGATAAAAATGACAATACTCCGGCTGCTTGAAATATAGTCGTGTACTTATGTACCGGCAATTATAATAACAGCAGGAATTTCGTTTTTGTTGGCGAATATTTGAAGTAGATTAAGTGGTATTATCTTCTAAATCCAGTCTTTGCAGGTACAGAGGTCTACAAAAAGGAGGTCAGGTGATGATTTTCTTTTACCCCATTCTCGCTCTTCTGCTGTTTCTGATATACAATTTCGTTCCAGCAGGTTATTCCGGATTCCTTAGTGTGTTTATTGAATGGCTTACTACTAAATGGATAGAGCCTTCATCTATCATACTGGTTATAGGCATTGGAGTTTGTATTATTGGATTCATGGATATTTACCACAATGGACACCGGGTCAGAACATCATATATAATGGTTGCCCTAACCTTAAACACAATAATATTTATTTTAGACCTCTTCTTTTTACTTCGACCCATTATTGTCCGCTAAAATCATTTACAGAACGCAAAAAACAAAAAATCCAGGACAATTGTTCCGGATTTTTTGTTTGCCCTTTTACAAGCTGTATTTAAGTTCAATATAACAATTTCATCAGTAGTTTATGCCGTTCCCAATCGTATACTTTATATAGAGGTAAAATTTTTATGTCAAGGGGGCTAAGACCAAAATGTTGAAAAATAAAGAACTTATCTTACTAATATTAATATTGATTGTAACCGGTAAGTTCTTAATTGACTTGTCTGGTAATGTCGGTGATATAAAATGGTTGGCACTAATTTTATTGGGATACATAGGAGTTAGAAAGTACGGTTCAGATAATACATTCATGTTCTTGGTAAGTTTGGGTATCATTCTCGCGTCATTCTTGTTGATTGTTTTTCCCTATCTTCCATCAAACTAACGATGAAGATTTTAGATCAGCTGGAGTTTAGCCTTTGAAGAGCAAGGTTTTAATAATGATTATATTATTGGCTTTTTTATTTTGGGCCTTCCGGGATGACCTGGGGCCGTCGCTGGAGAAGCACTTAGGGGACGGGAGGCAGTGGAAACAACCAACAATTAAAACCATGCCGGCAGGCAAGTCTGTTGAGAATGCTTATGATAAGGGACTATCTCAAAAATTAAAATGAAGACAGGCGAAGCATAAATTAAAAATACCGGGGGCTAAAACCCCCGGTATTACTTTGTTCTTATGGTGGGTCGTACAAGATTCGAACTTGTGGCTTCTTCCGCGTCAAGGAAGCACTCTACCTCTGAGTTAACGACCCGAATCACAATATCACTCTGCTTAGCAAGAATAAATAATATTATAAAATAGTCTGTACGATTAGTAAAGTAGAGAGTCCTGTGTGGAGACAAAAACTAGATTTAATCAGCAATCACCTCTTCATAGTTGAGTCGGGAGCCATTTCTCTCAACGATACACTCCCATCCAAACTATCGGTCAGCCCTCCTCTAGGTGAACAAGCATCTACTAATCCAATTATATGAATCCATTAATCCCCAAACTCAATTCAGGAATAGTCTGCATATCGCCTCAATATATCTGTAAAAGGGATTGTGCGCCGTATACTATTTTTCCTGGGAGGGATAATTCAACCTTGATTATAATGATGAGAAAACGTACATTCGGTATAATTTTTACCGGCGTATTCCTGCTCGGTGTTTCATTTAATATAGCTTTGCACCCTAATATGAATCAATGGAAACGCGATAATAAGGTTATTACAATGGCCAAAACCAGTGAAAAGGTAGTGGCCTTGACCTTTGATGACGGTCCGGATGCCAAGCACACGCCTGCCGTATTGGATAGCCTGGCCAGGCATAATGTTCATGCCACTTTTTTTATTGTAGGTTACAGGGCTGAGAAAGAGCATCAGCTTCTTCAAACGATGGCAGCCCAATGCCATGAAATCGGAAATCACAGCTATAGCCATAACTACAGCCAATTCAAGAAAAATGATGAGTCAATTTTCCGGGATGAAATCAATAGAACCAATACTATTATATATCAGTATACCGGCCAGAATCCTTCCTTATTCCGGCCACCGGGTGGATATCTCTCCGATAAAATGGTCGATTTTGTTAATGCGCAAAATATGATAGTCGCCTACTGGACATGGCAGCAAGATTCCAAAGACTGGCAGCCGGGAAAAAGGGCGGAAGCTATTGCCAACCATATCATTGCCCACATCAAACCAGGTCAAATAATCATTCTCCATGACGGAGCCGATAATGGTTTAGAAACAGCCCGGGCGGTCGACATTTTGATAACAGACTTGACTGCGGATGGATACAGATTTGTTACTATGAGTGAACTATTGGAAATTGGGAAACCGGAATACTGATGAATTTTCCAAATAAATTTATAAAAATAATTGATTGGGAGGTATTTGAAGAAGATGCTTAAATTTTTCGGGTTCTATGAACTCACATCCCGGGCAAAAATTCTACTTATCATATTTACTGCAGTTATATTTTTATTGAGTAGTGCTATATATGTTCAAGCCAACCACAAACTTAAGCCCATTTACGGAGTTAAAACTGACAAGAAAATAGTAGCTCTAACATTTGATATCAGTTGGGGTACCAATACCCCGATGCCAGTTATAGATATTCTTAAAAATAATGATATAAAATGTACCTTCTTTCTATCCGGTCCCTGGGTCAAACAATATCCTGATATTCCCAAACGCATTCAAGCTGATGGGCATGAAATTGGCAGTCACGGTTATCGCCATATTAATTTGAGTAATCTAAGTAAAAATGAAATTAAAGATGAAATTCAGAAGGCCCATGATAATATCAAAGAAGTGACCGGTATCGATGCTAACCTAATCAGGACACCCAATGGTGACTTCAATGATACTGTCATCGAAGCCATCCATGAAGTGAATTATGAGGCTATACAATGGGAAACAGATAGCCTTGACTGGATGAACCCAGGCGTGAATAACATTGTTGAAAGAGTCACCAAAAAAGTACATCCGGGAGATATAATATTGATGCACGCTAGCGATACCTGTAAACAAACCACCGAGGCCTTGCCGCTAGTGATAAACAATCTGAAAAACCAGGGATATGAATTTGTCACCGTTTCAGAATTGCTGAAATTGACTTCCAATTAGGCAAAAAAATTAGAGCCATTTAAGTTCGTCCCTTAAATGGCTCATTCTTATTGCTGTTCGGCTTCGTCATCTTCGATCCGTTCCAGACCTATTTCCCGTAGGATTTCATCAATTAATTTATAGTCCAATCTAATCCTCCTTTCACTCTATATCCTTAATTTAATCCCGAGGTAATTCTACTCATGTAACACAGCTTTTAGAACCTAATCCGCTCAAATTTTTATTTTCCATAATTAGCCTTTACTATTAGATCACACAAATTTATCACGGTCCAGTTATTTCCATCTACAAGGAGTAGTTAAATAGTATTTTCTTGCCGTTCTTTCGAGTTAATATATTTCATTCGTTTCATTTTTGTGATTAATAATAGGAGTTCTGATCATAATTTCTCATAATTTTCTGATATATTTATTGTCTTCAGTGCGAATAACCTCACCACATCTGATGAGCCGTTCAAGGTGTTTTAAAATCATTACCCTATACCAAAACGGAATATTTGAGCCTTCAAAACCCCATTCATATATGAAGTGTTGTTCATAAATGTCATCAAGCGTTCTTGGTTCAGTTAAGTAGTTGTATATCGATTCTTCCCTTTCATGAATAACATCCAAATACATTATCAGTACTTTACCTATTTCCTTATCAATGACATTGCGATGAGAGCTCACCAGTAGTCGCGGTTTCAAGGCTATCATTTTTTCAACAGACTTAAATATGTCGTCTATACTGGCATATTGATCGGCATACCATGGCCCATTCTTGGTGGCGTCCAGATCCCCAGAGTATAAAATACCTTCATTGGCAAAGAAAAATGCATAATGTCCGGGAGAATGTCCAGGTGTATGCACAGCATAAAATTTGGTATTCCCGGTGTTAAAACAATCCCCGTCCTGAAATGATCCGGCCAGCTCTATTTTCTGAAAACCAGGTTTTGAGAGTACGTCTTCAGGCAATTTAGGAACTTGTCTATGCGCCCCGCTAAACGGACTGCCGATTACCTCCTCCCAATGTTGATACCCAAGTGCTTCATAAAACTTTTTCTCGTCCTGATAAAATAAAATCTCTTCACGCCCAGCCATTTTAGCTGCGCCCTCAAAAATTGATGCACAGTTGACATGGTCAAAGTGAAAGTGCGTAAAAAGCAGTGTATCTATCGCTGTGAATGGTATGTCCGTATAAGCACGGGCACCAGCACCGGCATCGATAACCACCTTTTTATCATCATCAATAAATAATGAATTGCTATATGGAAATCGCGCTGGAGCATCTGGGCGTACTAGCTTTATTTGATTGGTTAAAGCGATGATCACCGGCGAATCCTCCTGAAAGAATGACAATCTAAAAGAATCCGGGCAAACCCGGATTCTCTTAGATTAACTAATCCAACTTTTCAATCATTTCCAGTATCATGTCGAAGAAATAATTCATGTCCTCTGTGTCGTTTACCCCGGCTTTAAATCCTATTTCCGGGAATCTCCCCGGTCCGTTAATCTTAACGTTGACCAAGTAGGCGGCCCGGTCAAGTTCTTCCTCAACATTGTCCATCTCAATGCTATCCCATTCTTCTCCGCCAGATCCCGGGAGGCTGCCAGATGGATCTTGTTCCCCGTCTATTTCATCATGGTTTTCTATGATTTGCGATACTATCCACATTACATCGGTCAGACTCATGCCAAGTTCTTCACTTATCTGCATAATTTCATCAGCTACCGGTGTAATTCTCAGCAGGTCGGATAGATTGACAGGTTCCCCCTTGCCCCATCTATTTTTCATAACGTCACCTCCGCATCCTTCAACCGCAGTCCCTGTTCCTGATTTCATGAACGGTTTCAGACCACTATTAATATTACGCCTGCTACTAAGATTATATGTGAACCATGCCGGAAAAAACAGTTGTTTTTAATTCCACTGCAAGCCTAATATTGCCTGCTAATACAACCTGGTCCTATTATCCTAATAAATTTAATTCAAGCTATAGATTAATCACTATATCACTTATAGAGGCTGTTGGCAATTTTTAATTGCAGTAGAATTGACTTATTATTTCCCGGGTTTATACTTTGATAAATAGTCTGACATTATAGATAGTTGGTAGGATATGCCATGAATTTCAATAAATCTACTGAATATAAAGGCTTAACATATACATTAATATCCGCTTTCATGTATTCTACCCTGCCTATACTAGTAAAACTAGCCTATGCATCCGGTCTGGGTCCTGGTAATACCTTATTCTTGCGTTATGTTTTTTCCTTCCTGCTGCTGAGTGTTCTCATCAAGACTCTCAAGTTAGGTAAGACATTGATTATATCTCCGCTGATAATTGCCCAGGGCCTATTTTTAACCATAGGGGGATTGTTTTACTTTTTTGCTCTGGAATCGTTATCAGCTGGCCTGACTACCGTAATATTTTTTATTTATCCGGTCCTGGTTGCTATTTTGAGTTTATTAATCTATAAAGAACCGTTTGTTCCACGAATTTTTGTCGGTCTGGTTTTGGCCATAACCGGGATCATTTTATTAACCGGTTTGAAGGGCGAATCTTCTTTGCCTGCAAATGGTGTGATCTTTGCCCTGCTCTCTTGTCTCTGTTATACCTTATACAGCCTGATTGGGCATAAGACAGTCACCTCCAGTGATCCCTTGTCTATTACCGCAACCCTTTCCCTGCTGGCAATTTTGATTATTGGTCCATTTTATCACAATGAGTTAACTGAAATAACTCACTTAACCTGGCAGCAGACTTTAATTACATTATCCATGGCCTGTCTCAATACACTTATGGCAGTACTATTCTTCTTAAAGGGAGTAAAACATATCGGTGCAACCCGGGCAACCTTAATCAGCACGGCAGAACCGGCCTTTTGTATTATATTAGCCTATATTATCCTGGGAGAAACACTTACAACTAAGCAATTTATCGGAACAGGGCTGGTTTTTGCGAGTATGTTCCTGGCAGTTCGCTCAAATAAACGGGCCAACAGGGATCAGGTTTCGGATAGTATGGAACACCTGTAGGTTTAGAACGTTTTGTAGAAATTACTCATTTATTTTCTGGTTACCAATTCGTATAGGCTCTCTTTAATTAATCTCATATCATCCGCATTTAGATTCCGCTCTGGATGCGGTATGGAATTGCTGATAATGCCTTTTACCTTACCGGGGCTGGGGGTAAATACAAAAATCTCATCACCCAGCAGCAAAGCTTCATCAAGGTCATGGGTAACGAAAAAAACGCTCCGCTTATCGGTAATCCATACGTTGACAAAAGCCTGCATAAGCGCTGACTTCAGCTGTAGATCCAAACCCTTGAAAGGTTCGTCCATAAGTAGTATGTCCGATGGAAATGCAAAGGCTCTGGCTATAGCCACCCTTTGCTTCATGCCGCCGCTAAGTTGGTCAGGATAGTACTTCCGGAAGTCTTTAAGTCCCACCATCTCAATATACCGGTTGATTACTTCTAAACGTAGCGCTTTGCTCAAATGATCTTTAAGCACAAAGTCAATGTTATCCTCGGCCGTTTTCCAGCGCAGCAACCGGGTTTCCTGAAATAAATAACTAATTGTCTTGCCTTCGAATCCTTGGATTTCCCCGCGGTTGGGTTTCATGGTTCCAGATATTAAGTTCAGCAAAGTTGTTTTACCAGCACCAGAAGGCCCAAGGATGCATATGAGTTTATGCTCTTCTATGTTCATAGTGAGGCCCTGCAATACAGTTAGGTCGCCAAAACTCACATCTATGTTTTCCAATTTGAAACTCATAAGCTTATCCCCACGTTTTAAATTTGTTCTCCATACAATTCAGGACATATTCCAGAATAAAACTTATACCTATAGCCACCACCGTCCAGGCAAATACCTGAGCTGTCTCCAAGTCTATTTTTGCAGCCATAAGGTTGGTACCTATGGCAAAATGCGGTTGGCTAAGAATCTCGGCAGCAATTATCACCTTCCAGGTGATACCCATGGCGTTGGATGCTCCGGCTAGAAGATAAGGCAGTATGGCTGGAAAATAAAGCTCAGTTATAATCCGGCGGGGCTTTACCCTATAAACATGAGCCATCTCCAGCAACTGTTTGTCAATATTTTTGATTCCGGCTATCACATTACTGTATATGATCGGGAATATCATTAGGAAGGTAACAAATATGGGGACAATGTCGGTTTGGAACCAAATAATTGCCAGGATAATGACCGACATAACCGGGATAGTCCGGATTACCGTCATCCAGGGCTGCAGAAGCCAATAGATGGGCGGGCTGAAGCCGGCTATAAACCCAACTGCAGCCCCCAAAATACACGAAATAATGAAGCCTAGTAAGCCTCTTTCCAGTGTAGATAAGACGGCTGGCCAAAAATTATCTGACTGAATTACTTGCCACATTTTGACCAAAGTCGTTTCTGGAGAGGGCATGATTAATTCCTGGTGCCAATAAATCGCCAGCAGCTTCCAGACCAGCAGCAGTACCAGAATGGAAGCCGCAGTTAGCAGACTATTTTTGATAGTAGAATTTTGCATCTGGTAGTCTGCCCCCTATCGAATCAGGAGAAAAGTCCAGAAGTACCTTCAGATATTGCTCAACCGCTGGTTTTGCATCTATGGCACTCATATAACGAATATTGCAGCGTGGAATAGCTGCAGCTGCCACATCAGCTGGTATTCCTATATCCTGTTTCTTGACAAGTTCACCAGCAGCAGCCGGGTTTTTGTTGACCCAGTCTATGGATGCTGAATAATTCTCCAGGAATTTGGTCATTATATCAGGATTTTTGGCAGCAAAGTCAGCATTTACGACCAGACAAGTCTGCGCAAATTGCACATCCGCACCATTTATCCGGGTCCATTCCTGCTGCATATCCAGGGCTACTTTTAGCTCTTTATTTTTACTTAACACTGTTGAAACCCATGGTTCCGGCAAAACCGAAATCTTGCTGTTGCCGGCAATTATCAGCTGAGCTTGTTCAGCCGGGGTAGGTATATATTTGATGGTTAAATCTTTATCGGGATTTACTCCATTTTTACTCAACAAGTACTTAAAAACCAGATCAGATGCCGCACCCTGTCCGGCATTATCAACCTGTTTTCCTTTTAAATCCGCCCAACTTTTTATGATATCCCCGTTGGTAACAACGTACATTACCCCCCAAGTATTCATAGCCGCTAATTGGTAGTTGACTCCCTTATTATAGAGCTTGGCTGCCGTGTTGGTAGGTATAGTGGCCAAAGCAATTTCGCCAGTGAGAAGTTTAGCGGTAAGAGTATCCGGCGACTGTTCGATTACGTATTCGGCCTTAGCACTATCCCCCAGGTTAGGTTGATCTTCTATCATCTTAACTATGCCTACTGCAGTTGGCCCTCTTAGTGCCGCTACCTTAAAATTTAGCTTTTCTTTTTGGGCAGCAGGGTTAGAGGGGGCACTTTTACAGCCACTCAGAGCCAATAAAAATAAACCCAATACCAGCAGTGCAAGTACCTTTTTCTTCAACATACTCATCCTCCTTACCGATTTGTTTCATGTTTTCTGCCTATCTTGTGATTTTTTTCCTAAACAGATTATACTTCAAAGCCATCGTTAATAAAACCAGATGTCATTGCTTTTGTTTTCACAGTTATTTCGTTTATAATGATTACCTAATAACATGATTAAAAACAGCCTATCGCTGGAAATGAGGATGTATATGGACTTGATTGTAAAACCTGCAGGACCGTTAACTCAAACCCTCAGCATTCCTGGTGATAAATCCATTTCGCACCGTTCGGTGATGCTGGGAGCCATTGCTACCGGAACAACTGAGATTCAAAACTTCTTGCCCGGACAGGATTGCTGGAGTACGGTACGTTGTATCCGTCAACTTGGTGTAGAGGTGGCGGAAGTAAATTCAACCCACTTAAAAGTAGAAGGCCGCGGTTTAGGCGGTTTAGTAGAGCCGGATGATTTTATGGATGTGGGCAATTCAGGCACAACCATCCGGTTAATTTCGGGAATATTGGCTGGTCAGGACTTCTTGTCAGTTTTGACTGGAGATGCATCCATTCGCAGGCGGCCCATGGCTCGCATTGCTGATCCTTTAAGGTTAATGGGAGCCCAGGTCTGGGGCCGCAGTAACGGTCGCTTTGCCCCGCTGGCAATAAGAGGAGGTAATCTTAAAGCGATTGATTACCAGACCCCGGTAGCCAGCGCTCAAATCAAATCGGCCATATTGCTGGCGGGTTTATATGCTCAGGGCGAAACTTCGGTTACAGAGCCATCTTTATCTCGAGACCACACCGAAAAGATGCTGGCTGCATTCGGTGCACCGATAAACACAGACGGGCTCACTACGGTTATAAAGCCGGGTCCGCTCACTGCTCAACACTTGATAATCCCCGGAGACATCTCATCGGCTGCCTTCTTTCTGATAGCCGGAGCAATAATTCCTGATGCCTGCATTACCGTTACCCGGGTAGGTTTAAATCCCACCCGTACCGGCATCTTAGATGTTCTTGAGGAGATGGGAGCTCGAATTTCTATTACCAATAAAGTCGAGAGCTCAGGCGAACTGATGGGTGATGTAACCATACAAGCCAATAGGCTGAAAGCGGTTTCTATCGGTGGCAGCCTTATTCCCAGGTTGATAGACGAGATTCCAGTGTTGGCCGTAGCAGCAGCCACTGCCGAGGGGACAACCGTGATTAGAGATGCCTCTGAATTGAAGGTGAAAGAGAGTAACCGTTTACAGGCCATTGCTAGAGAACTAAGCCGGTTTGGAGTCGCCATAAGTGAAACCGAGGACGGTCTAATCATAAAAGGTGGCAATGATTATGAAGGGGCTGTCTGTGAATCCTACCACGACCATCGCATAGCCATGGCTTGTGCTTTAATGGGTCTTATTGCCCGCAATCAAACGACAGTGCACGGAGCTGAATGTATCGATATATCCTTTCCAGGTTTCCAGGATACACTTCGCAAACTATATGCTTAAATATATGACATCTGGTAATTCTGAAAATTCAAAAGGGAGTTGGCCAAATTGAGAGTTGAACTCGGTGATCGCAGTTATGAAATCCATATTGGCAGTAAATGGCTGGATCAGTTGATTCCCTGCCTTGACTTTATTCCTCGT
>JAXDBN010000005.1:0-2856 GCA_034678805.1 Syntrophomonadaceae bacterium | reverse complement strand
TTACCCTGAATATCGATATCCCCAACCTGGCGGGGGGAGATATTGGTGTTAGCTGCCAGGAATTCCACCAACCGGCGGGGATGAACACCCTGTAATCTGCCCAGGGGCAACTCAACATGGGCGGTGGTGGGGCTTAATTCTGCTACTTCGGCCGTCTCCAGCTGCGGGGCGTCACTGGCCAGCAGTTTTAAAGCAGCGGCTAAAAGATACTGGGGCTCGTAGTTCTGAAGCAGTTCTTCGGCCATGTTTTCATAAATGCCGGACTCCTGATCGGCTACATCCAAAAGACGATTAAGCAGCATTTCCTGGCGGCGTTCGATGGCCACTTGCATAGAAGGAAGCACCTGATGTTTTATCTTTTTACCGATATGACGTTCAATTATCCTCAATTGTCTGATTTGGCTGGGTTCAACCAGGGTAATAGCTACCCCATCCCGGCCGGCCCGTCCGGTTCGCCCTATACGATGTACATAGCTGTCTGGATCTTCGGGAATATCAAAATTGAATACGTGGCTGACCATCTCTATATCCAGGCCACGGGCAGCCAGGTCAGTTGCCACCAGGGTGGAGATGTTACCGCTGCGGAACCTTTCCATCACATGATCACGTTCGCGCTGGGACATGTCACCATGCAGAGAGTCAGCGGCATAACCCCGACTGTTCAGGATCCGGTTCAGGTCATCAGTACCTTTCTTGGTGCGGCAGAATATAAGACTCACCTGGGGATGCTCAACATCAATGATCCGGCAGATGGTCTCCACCTTCTGACGGGGATTGACTTCATAATATTGTTGTTCGGTGAGAGATACGGTAAGTTCGGGCGAAGCTATCATAATCAGCTGCGGATTGTTCATAAAAGTACGGGCTAATTCCCGGATTTCCTGCACCAGAGTAGCTGAAAACAACATGGTTTGTCTCTCCTCCGGGCACTGCAGCAGTATCCTTTCTATGTCCGGAAGGAATCCCATATCCAACATTTCGTCAGCCTCATCAAGAACCACAAAATCCAGGCTGGGCAGGTTTATCGTGCCGCGGTTGACATGATCCAGCAGCCTTCCTGGTGTGGCTACGATAATCTCCGGCTTACGGCACAGCCCCCGTAACTGGATATCAATCGACTGGCCGCCATAAATAGGCAGTGCTCTTATTTTCAATCCCTTGCCCAGTGATGTTATCTCATCAGCTACCTGTACCGCCAATTCACGGGTTGGGCATAGAATCATAGCCTGTAAGCCATGCTGGGGTTTTATTCGGTTTAATATCGGGATTCCAAAAGCAGCGGTTTTGCCGGTACCGGTCTTGGCTTGACCCATGATATCACGGCCAGTCATGCCGGGGGGGATTGCTTCCACCTGTATCGGGGTAGGATACTCAAAACCTTTATCCTGAATCATCCTAAGGATTTGCGGTTTTAAACCCATCTCCTGAAATGTCAATGTTGTCGGGATTTGCAAAAAATTGTTCCTCCTTATTGGGTTCGCCTTTAAAAAAGCATAAGTAATTATTAGTGTGGTTATTCGCACACCCAAGTATTATAACATAAATATGTGCATGTAAGGGGATTCGATATAACCGCTGTTAATTTCATTGTGGGGCTATTTCCTCAGGAAGAATACCGCAAAGGTGCCTATCCCGACGTGCGAACCAATCAAGGACCCGATTTCTGAAATCAAAAAGTCTTCTACCCCAAACCGTTCCTGGATCATCTGCTTAATCTCCAGAGCCCCTTCCCGGTCTTGTGAATAGGATATTCCAATGGTCTGGTTATTGAGGTCCCCGCCCCGCTCGGCCACGATGTCCAATAACCTCTTTTTGGCTTTTTTCAAGCCATGGGCCTTATCCAGCGGCACTATTTTGCCGTTTTCTATCTGCAGAATCACTTTGATACTGAGCAGGTCGCCAATGGTGGCTACGGCTGGATTGATCCTTCCCCCGCGTTTCAGCATCTCCAGATTGCCGACAATGAATACATGCTCCATACGAGCAATATTTTCCTCTATCCCTGCGATTATTTCAGCTTTGCTCTGGCCGGCTGCCAGGGCCTGGGCCGCCTTGACCACGGTTAAACCCTGCCCTATCGAAGCACTCCGGGTATCTATCACGGTTATGCGCTGCGGATCCACCATGTCCCGGGCCATACAGGCGCTGTCGTAGGTACCGCTCAATCCCCCCGAGAAGGCTATATAGATTATTTCGATGTCATCCTCTTTGAGAACCGCTTCGAATTCTTGCTGAAAGGTACCGATATTCACCTGGGAGGTGGTGGCAACTGTCCCGGGCTGAGCCAGCAAGCTATAAAAATCACCTGGTTCAATGTTGACCCGATCGATGTAGGTAGTACCCTTGATCATGGTGGGCAAGTAGAACATCCTGATTCCCAGGTGCTCCAGCAGATCTCTGTCCAAATCACAACCATTATCCGAATAGAGGATAATTTTTTCGGTCAAATAAGCCACCCCCTAAAACTCACTTCGTGGCTAATGCCATAACCATTTTAACAGACAAAATTTTACTACGTTTAGCAGGCTTTTACAACCTGGCTGCCGCCATTTTCGGGACTTGCTTCATGGTCCAGTATATTTATCAACCGGTCTATTTATAACCTGGCTTATGAATTAGAGTTCCGCTTCACAACCATAGAGTGAATGTATAGAATATAAGGATGCTGATGCACTGCCAAGCTTGGAAAGGATGATCGTATGACCAATACCAAAAGAGCCCTGCCCGCCCCCCTGCTGCTGTTTGCTGCGGCTTCCTTGTTAATGGGGCTATATGGCGGTCTCTATGATCCATCCTTTAACAATTACCTGGCCCAGACTCATAACGCCAGTGCCCTGGCTCGCGGTGCCCTGGAAT
>JAXDBN010000004.1:0-3306 GCA_034678805.1 Syntrophomonadaceae bacterium | reverse complement strand
ATTCTGGATTGGGTAGACTGTAGTTTAGTAATGTCGTGATCATGTTTGGAATCCAAGACCACTTCATTAACCGGGGGAATGTAAATTTCCCCAATTTCCTGAACTTTGTTGCTCCACCAGGGTAGGACGTTGACCGGCAGACCCTTCAGATCCTGCATCTTGCTGGTGCTGCCTTGCTCGCACCATTCGAAAACATCGCTAATAGTATATTGGTCCTCAGAAAATAGTATTACATAACTGCGTTCACTCTGGTCGAACTGGCATATTTTCCTGACGGTTTCAGTAATCAAATCATCGATGTCTTCAACCGTTATATTATTAAAGCTCTTGGATGTTTCCAGCAGGATTTCCTGGGCTGCCTGTTGGCGCTGCAGCTGAGCTTCAGCTTCTTTTTTCGCGGTGATATCATGAGATATTATAATAACCGCAGTCTCAGAATTTGGGCGGGGAACAATGGTGCCGGTTACAGCTACCCATAAATATGATCCATCTTTCTTACGATAACGGATTTCAACACTGCCTTGGCCTATGGCCATATTTTTATTTAATTCTTCAAGTACCCCGGGCAAATCTTCTGGGTGGACTAAATCAAAGGCGCTATGGGAAAAAAGCTCTTCCTGGGTATAACCTAAAACTCGTAGGGTCGCCGGATTGGCATACTCAAAACTAAAATCGGACAGCCTGCAACTGACAATAAGATCAGGCAGGTTATCGAGGATGAACTGATTAAGCTGCGAATGGAGAGGATGTTCCGTATCTTCCAGCCGGGCTGGCTTCAATAGAGTGTTCTTCAAATCATTACCCCTTATTAAAACGTAAAAAAATGCCACATATATGCTCACCATATAATACGAAACAAACAATGAATATTAGTCGATATGACCAAATAATTGGCATGCAAATTATTGGCAGGTGAGAATTTGGTTGGGAAGGGTGAGGGTTTAAATGGAAGCATCCAGGGTGTCTCCCCTGGGTAATCTCATTTTAATAGGGATTGATAAAAAGCTGATAGATCTCCTTATAAGCTTTAATCTCATCCTCCGGGTTGTAACGCTTTAGTATCAATTCTTTTGCCTTTAGTCCCATAGATTTGCGCAGCGCTTCATTCTCCAGCAGTTGGCGGGCTCTAGCGTGTAATTCTTCCTCGTCTTGGACATAAAAGCCTTCCACTCCGTTTTGGATAAGGTTGAGGTTGCCGGGGACTGCGGTAAAAATTGCCGGCAAACCAAGGCTCATTGCTTCCAGGGCTGCCTGGGGCTGGCCCTCGGATAAGGATGTATTGAGGACTACATCCCCCAGAGCCATGATGGATCCTATTTGCTGGTGAGGGACCTCACCCAGGTAGGTAATCCAATCCAGTGTATTCATCTGCTTGAGTAAAATGGTGCCATAGGCAGAATCCAAAATACCGCCGATAATGACCAGTCTAACCTTGGGGTAATCGGAATGCAGACGGGAAAGGGCTTCTATCGCCAGGCTAATATTTTTGATCGGGCGAAGTCCGCTGGGCAGGAGAAAAATTATATTTTCAGGCGTAAATCCCACATCTGGCCGTCTCCGTGGAGTGATGGGGTCCAGGTGTACGCCCTGGGGTATAACAACTATTTTGTCCTCCATCTGCGGCAACGTTTGAAGAATACTGGAGCGGAAGCTCTCATTAAAGAGGATGATTTTCCGGGCAGCCTGCATAGCATACTCCACTGTAGCCCGCTGATCGTTACAAAGATAATAATGGATGTCAGTTCCGGTAGTCGTCAGTATGAAAGGTATCTTATCTGCTATAGGGCAGGCTTGAAGGAGCTGGCCCAGGCGCCAGGCGTTAAAGCCATGCAGCAATCCATATTTGCAATCCGTAATGGCCAACAGCTCCTGCCAATGCGGATTTTCAAGGGATACCAAATCGATATGATAACCATAGGCTGCTGCCAACCCGGTCCGTATTCGCGCAGTAGTGATGCTGTTACCGCGCTGGGACTGGTGATAGGGAGTGATCATCAATATTTTTGCTGACTCTGTCTGTTTCGGGTCCCCAATCATAGTGCAGCCCTTATTAATTGAAAACATTCACAATGTTGGCCGTGGCCGGTCATTACCCCCCGGTAGCGGTTAAGGCCTTCAACAGCCCGGTCATAAGCGATAAATTCGACCTGAGTGCGGTGCATCCGTAATGCTTCCAGTTTTAAATTTATGTAGGAACTGATATCCTGGCTAAATCCGACCGCAGACAGGGGTGTCCAGATCTCGTAGCCCAAAACGATACTGACCTGCCAGGGTTTCAGACCGCTAGCTTGAAACCAGGTGCCTGCAGCCCTGCGGATGCCTTCGGCAGCCAAACGAAAAGTGATATAGTGATCCGGTACGGCTTCATTTTCGTGGGGCAGGTAAACCCGGGTTGGTTTCAGCTGGCGGATCAGGCTTACAACATCATCCAGGGCCGCTTTACTGTATTCAAGATAACCATCAGGGTAACGGAGATAAAAAAGCTGGGTGACCCCAAGTGCAGCCGCCGCCTGCCGGGCTTCCTCCTCTCTTATGGAACCCAGTTCCTGGCTGCTGTATTTGAGGCTGCCTGATTCTCCAGAAGTCATATAGACTATTGCCACCCTGTCTCCTATCTCGATATGATGGGCGATACTGCCACCGCAGCCAATTATATCATCATCGGGGTGAGGGGCGAAAACCAGTACGTTATCCATTGTGGCCTCCTCGATCATTTTGATAATAATAATTATGTCCCAGGCCAATTCCAGAGGCAAGAGAGAAAGGGTTGATATTATGAAAGAAAGACCGCTTACCCGGATTAAATCTGAGTAAGCGGTGAAGAAGGTCAGTGTGTGAAAATTACTACAGATTATAAGAACTTCTTGTTTTTGGCATGGTAATGGGTATGCAGTAATTCATGTGACTTATGACCCAGCGGTTCATGCAGGAAGTCCTCATAGAGCTTCTTAACTTCCTCGTTCTCATGAGATTTCCGGACATCCATAGCTTCATCTTCAATATAGATGGCATCCAAGCGCTCAATCCGTTTGGCGTTGGCCTTGGTAATGGGCTGTCCGCCGCCGCCGACGCAGCCGCCCGGGCAGGCCATGATTTCAATGAAGTGGTAGGGGGATTCACCAGCTCTGACTTGATCCATCAATTTGCGGGCATGGCCCAGACCATGAGCGATAGCTACCTTAACAACCGTACCCTTGAGGTCGACTTCGGCTTCCTTGATGCCCTCGAATCCGCGGGCGACAGTGAAGTTCACGTCTTCCAGGGTTTCCTGCATTACCACTTCATAAACGGTGCGCAGGGCAGCTT
>JAXDBN010000003.1:0-7060 GCA_034678805.1 Syntrophomonadaceae bacterium | reverse complement strand
CCTTTTTAGCATTGAACCAGCTCTCCGCATCCATCAGATGCGACAGTTTGGCTCGGGAAAGACCGGTTTTCAGTTCGTAGGCGTTGATGATGCTTTCCTTCACTTCACCTAACATGGCAATGGCCTTTTCCATCTCCCCACTGTCACCGAAAGCTATGGTCATGGGATTGTGGATCATCATCATGGATACCGGTGACATGAACACTTCCCCGCCCGCCATGGCAATTACCGAGGCGGCACTGGCCGCGATGCCGTCGATTTTTACGGTGACCTGGCCTGGGTAATCCATCAGCATGTTGTAGATTTGACTGGCAGCAAAAACATCACCACCTGGAGAGTTGATCCAAATGGTGATGTCGCCGTTTTCGCTAAATAGCTCGTTTTTAAATTGCTTGGGAGTTATCTCATCGCCGAACCAGGTCTCCTCGGCAATGGCTCCGTCAAGGTAGAGGGTTCGGCTTCCCTCGTTCCTGACCCAGTTCCAAAACTTTCTCTTCAAAGTTCCCCACCCCCGTTTCATTATTGTTCTTACTGGCAAATATCCCGGCATCCACCAGCTTGGTCATATTGCCGTTAATGAGATACAGATCGCCGCCCAGTTCCTCGGGAATCCGGTTTAAGTTTTCTAACTCCCGGATGTCATTGGAGGACATCCAGCCGTTTTGCCTGCCTACTGCATAACCGTTCATCCTGCTTTGGTAATCGCCCCGCAAGAGTCCGTCCACATTGAATTTGATGAAGTAATCTTTCTTTTCACCTGGGGATAAGAGCGCTCTCTGCATAGCCTGTTCCCAGCGCACCACCCAGGGATCCAGGGTGTATTTCACAAACTCAAGACTCTGCTGCTCTATATTAGAGAAACTGGACTTTTCAAGATCGCCGATCATGTGCGGTGGTATCCTGAAAATCCTGGCTATCTCATTGATTTGGAATTTTCTTGTCTCTAAAAACTGGGCCTGCTCCGGCGGTATGCCGATGGGCTGAAACTTCATGCCTTCTTCAAGCACTGCCACCCGGTGGGCATTTCCACTGCCCTGATAGACCGCGTTCCAGCTTTCTCTGATCCTGGCCGGATCTTTTACTACGCCGGGATGTTCCAGGACACCGCCCGGATTGGCCCCATTGGCGAAAAACTTGGCCCCGTATTCTTCGGTGGCAATAGCCATACCAATAGCGTTCTTGGACATCGCGATGGGCGAATAACCAATCAAACCGTCAAAACCCAAGCCCGGTATGTGTAGGACATCTTCCGGCCGTAAGATTACATATCCGGTATCCTTTCGGTACTCGTAATAGAGTTGCGCGTCGGTTGTCCGCTCCACCGTCATACGATCGGGCAGCAGCGGATAAAGAGCTAGTACTTTGCCCCTACCGTCCCGGATAATCTGGGCATAGGCATTTCCCCATAATAAAAGACGACTCATCAGTGTCTCTCTGAACACAAATGAAGTCATCTCCGGATTCGGCTCGTCATGGAGCAAGTAATATAATTGGTGATTTACGGCCTTCTCTTTGCCTCCTGCAGTGTACTTATATGTGTGAAGAGGCAGACTGGCAATAGTCTCGGCCAGTATTCTGACGCAGGCATACACAGCGGTGGTCTGCATAGCAGTTCTTTCATTGACTGCTTTACCGCTTGAGGTACTGCCGAAGAAAAAGCTGTAGGCGCTGCCGTACGAGCTGTTTTTAGGACTGGCCCGGGGCTTCAGCAATCGCGATATAACCGGTATTTTCATTAAACTTTCCTCCTAAAATGGGCATAAAGAAAGCACCTACGAAGAGATGCTTAAGTCGAACAATCATTTATATTTCGTTTTCCATAATTACAGTCGTAATAGCAAAATCTGGCTACTTGAACACACTTTTATTCTTCAAAATCGATAGATCTTATAATGCCGAAATAATATCTCAATATTAAGAGGCCATGATTAAACCGTTGATTATCTCGCTTAGTAATAATTTTATCTCCTTAAATCCCCGGTTCTTCTGACCTGAGCTTTGATCCATATATAATCCTCTGTTGACTTCAATCATAATGGAATTGACCCTTTTATCAGATAAATAATATTTTGCGGGTACAAAAGTACCTGCAAAGGGCCGATTTACATAAACCTTATAAGCATTAGCTAATCTCGTTTGAACAATATTGATCAGCTTTTGAGGAGTATGAAAATCACAGGTTCCTATGCAGATATCCGGCCTGTCAGGACTCTGATCAATCTCGTAAGGTAAAGGAAATGAAGGAAATGAATGGCAGTCAATAATCAAACACTGACCATGCTCTTCGAGGACCCTACCAACCAATTCTTCAAAACCCTTATGATACGGGTCAAAGTAAGTCTTAAGGATTTCCTCTCTATTTTTTGCGTTCAGCTCTCTTAATTTTTTTCCACCCGCGGTCAGTTCATAAACAGCCCCCATGCCCACGCTGGACATAATCTCATCTTTGTCATTTCTAAACCTTTCCATGTCCACAACTAAACGGCTGACGGGGCTCTTGTACATATGGACCCCTTCCATTGCAAAAAGCTTATCGGTAAAATGGTCGGTCATTACGAGGATTTCATTCGTTAGTTCTTCTTCACTCAACATCATTTCTTTTTTGATATTGTTGGGAATATATGTAGATGCGTGCGGGACATGAAGTATAATACATTTAGAATCCATATATAATTCTCCATTTCTAAAAATCTGTTATGAAGGGAATTTACGGTGCTAAAGATATCAAAAGAAACAATCTTACAACAAGAAAATATGCATCCGGGCATTTCCCATCAAATTGAATATTATGAACACATGGAGCTGCCTGTATGCCCAAAATGTAATACTAAAGACACAGCTTCTGTCAATGTAGGTGTAACTGCCCGTACAATCTTTTTAGCCACTGCCACCTCGAAATTTCACTTACAGGCAAATGATAAACAGGGTAAATATTATTGCAATGTTTGCAAAGAATATTTTGGTTAATACGACTTGAATTTTTGCAAACGATTGTATTCATGAAAATCGGCTTCCTCGCCTTCAGTGTCTCCTCACTTATCTACTCGATAGGTCTTAAGATGAGCTATGCGTAATCCTAACTCTTTTATTGCCATTTCGGAATTATTATCACCGAATTGTTCTCGTTCCTGAACAGCTGATTCTAAGAATTTTAGCATGTTCCTCTTCCCAATTAGCCTACAAGCAAACTCATCAGCACTCAATTCATTGCCCATTACTTTTCCTTCCCGAATGCACAATTTCCTCAATTTATGAAATTCATCAACTTGCAGGATGTTAAGACAGTCAAAGTCTTCATTGTGGACATGCCCTAATTCATGCCATATAGCAGAAATATTAAAATCTCTCCTCTGCAGTTTAATGAGCATGGTATTCGTGATATACGCAACGCCACATTCTTGGCCATTCCCATCCTTCCTCATTGAAACACACATTTCCCGGTGTTTTGCCTTCTCAACTTGCTTATTATCCAATACTATGTAAAAGCGAAAAGCACTATCATCATAATGACGGAATTCTCCGACTAAACTATGTTGAGGTATATTTTCTTCACTAGACAACAGCAAATAATACTGACTTTCATTCCGTATCGAAATGTTAATCACATCCATAACATATTTAGGATTTTTTACTATTATACTCCACTCTCTAAATAACCAATATCCCTCTTCCATCATAAACAGAGCCCCTTATAGTCCCTTGGTTGCGAAGCGCTCTATCCAGCGCCATTATCGTCGCTACCGCTCCGTCAATTTTCTCAGTAGACTTTTCTTTGTCGGGTTTGATATTGCCTGCTGGATCTGTGCGGATAAAAATGTTATCCATCATCCAGCGCAAAACCGGCTGCCCGCCATGGGCGAGCTTTTCTTCCAGGGTTAACTTCATCAGTTCCTTGGTAGGCGGGGACATATCCTTGAAGCCCTGGCCAAACGGTACCACCGTAAAGCCTAGCCCTTCTAAGTTCTGTGTCATCTGCACCGCTCCCCAGCGGTCAAAGGCTATTTCCCTTATGTTGTATTGGGTACCGAGTTCCTCGATAAAGCTTTCAATGAAGCCGTAATGCACCACATTGCCTTCGGTGGTTTTCAAATAACCCTGCTTCTTCCACAGGTCATAGTTCACGTGATCGCGGCGTACCCTGAGGTCAAGGTTTTCTTCCGGTATCCAGAAGTAGGGAAGGATATGAAATTTATCGTCCTCATCAACCGGAGGAAAGACCAGCACAAACGCTGTAATATCGGTAGTGCTGGACAAGTCCAACCCGCCGTAGCAGATCCGGCCTTTCAGTTTTTCCTCATCAACCTGAAAAGCGCATTTATCCCATTTCTCCATGGGCATCCAACGAACCGACTGTTTAACCCATTGGTTAAGCCTAAGCTGCCGGAAGCTGTTTTCCTCGGCCGGATTTTGCCGCGCGCTCTCACATGCTGCCTTAATCTTGTCGATACCTACGGTTATTCCTAACGATGGATTGACTTTTTTCCATACTTTAGGATTAGTCCAGTCGTCTTCTTCCGCCGCTCCGTAGATTACCGGATAAAACGTAGCATCGTGCTTTCTTCCTGACAGAAGGTCTTTGGCCTTCTGATGCACCTCATAGCAGATACTGTTGACGTTATCACCCGCTGTCGTGATGAGAAAGTAGAGCGGCTGCATTCTGGCGTCGCCGGAGCCTTTGGTCATGACGTCAAAAAGTTTCCGGTTTGGTTGGGTATGCAGCTCATCGAACACCACCCCGTGGATATTGAAACCGTGTTTCGAATAGGCTTCAGCCGACAGCACCTGGTAGAAACTGTTGGTCGGCAGATACACAAGCCGTTTGGTAGAAGCCAATAGCTTGACGCGACGGTTTAAAGCCGGGCACATTCGCACCATATCGGCTGCCACCTCGAATACGATGGATGCCTGCTGGCGGTCGGCGGCGCAGCCATAGACCTCTGCGCGTTCCTCGTTGTCTCCGCAGGTTAAGAGCAGAGCGATGGCCGCTGCCAGTTCCGACTTGCCCATCTTTTTCGGTATCTCCACATAAGCGGTATTGAATTGGCGGTAACCGTCAGGCTTTAAGATGCCGAACAGGTCACGGATAATCTGTTCCTGCCAGTCAATCAGTTCAAAGGGTTGCCCTGCCCAGGAGCCTTTGGTATGGCACAGGGCTTCGATAAATGCCACCGCATAGTCGGCGGCTGCCTTGCTGTATTTTGAATCCGCGGCCATAAAGGCGGTCGGCTTGTATTTCTTGAGTTTTCGTATGAAGGCCGCCTCCTCTCTTAAAGCGGGCAAAAGAAAAGAGCCCCCTTAAGAAGCTCAGTTTCCCGTATATTTATTGGTTGTCGGTTATTCGCTCTCTTCCTCTTCCCCCGTCAGGATAAAGCGGCAGTACTCGGGCTTGTGGTCATTAAGGTAAATAACCAGTTCATTGAATCCTTTGGTGCATGCTTCCTGTTGAACGCGCGGGAGGTCAAACATATTCGTGACCCCGCTCTCCCTGATGGCTAAAATCTGCATCAGTATGGCCTCGTTCATCTGGCTTCCTCCATTTCTACCGATTCGGCGGCTGCCCGGCGCAGGATATCCATATCATAAATATTTGGCTTTTATCCGGGTGGTTACCTCCGGTTTTATTCATCAATCTTTCTGATTTCATCCTCACCGAAAACTACCCCCAGCCCGCTACCCGAGTCCCAGTCAACAAATACGGTGCCTGTATCGTCCACAAATGACACCGTGCCCTGGTCTCCAGGCTTCAACCTGGTATACGAGTCATCCATGCGCACCAGTTCTACCCGAGTACCCGGAGGATAAAATGACCTGAGCGCCTTTAACATTTCCGGATGAATCTGCTTCATGCTTCCTGCACCTCCTCCGGGTTGCGCTGACCGTTTTTGAAAGCGGCACTACCGCTTAGCTTAGAGAGCAAGACCTGTCGCTCCTTTTTGTACTCCGGACCTATAAATCCCAGCCGCAGCAGGAAGCAGCGAAAGGTGTACTTCTCATTGTCATAAGCCTTTTCGGTAGCCGTTACCCGCTTCTGTTTCTTGGCCATCGCGCAAAGCGCCCCGATGAAGCGGGCATAGGCGTTGACTTCTTCTGCCGTTAGGCTGCCAGAAAACCAGGGGAAGCGCAACCTGTCCTCGGTCTGCTCAATCGGCAGCCGGTCTGTGCCCAGGGCTTTTTTGATGAGGTTTTCCTTGCTCTTAACCAGCCGCTCCAGATTGGCAATGGCGGCTTCACTGAAACCCTCTCTGGGAAACTCGATCGCCAACTCGTCGGGCGCTTCGAATTGAAATCCTCGCCGACCAAGCTCGTTAAGCAGTCGCTCAAGGTCTTCGTCGCCGCTGATTTCACTGGTGCAAAGGGTGCCTTCCTTATTGACGGCATACTCGCCGACGACATAAGCAAAAGTCGGTGCGCCTTGGTATTCCGGCGCGGTATTCAAGATTTCACTGATCGCCATCACAAGTTCCTTGCGCCTGGCGCCGGTAACGTTAAACTTAAACTTAAACTCCATGGAATCGACCACCTTTCTATTTTGGTAGTCATATACATCACTCTACACCGGTGTAATAGCAAGCCTTTACACCATTTTTTCCACGCTTTCAAAGGGAATTTTCTGCCCGCCGCGCACAAGGAAAACACCAGCATCTGAGTTCTTAAACTCAATGTACCTTTTGACTATTACATCACAGAACTTCTCGTCCAGTTCCACGGTGTTGCAAATCCGGCTGGTCTGTTCACAGGCGATCAGGGTGCTGCCCGAACCGCCGAATGGATCTAGAACAATACAGCCCGTCATGCTGGAGTTTAGTATGGGGTAGGCTACCAGCGGCACGGGCTTCATGGTCGGATGATCAGTGTTTTTCCTAGGTTTGTCGAACTCCCAGATGGTGGACTGCTTGCGGTCGGAGTACCAGGCGTGTTTACCCGTTTTCTTCCAGCCGAAGAGTACCGGCTCGTGCTGCCACTGGTAAGGTGAACGTCCTAAGACCAACGACTGTTTCTTCCAGATGCATGTTCCTGACAGGTAAAATCCCGCATCCTTAAACGCTTTGCGGAAATTAAA
>JAXDBN010000002.1:0-6835 GCA_034678805.1 Syntrophomonadaceae bacterium | reverse complement strand
TATTCTGGTCAATCCCAGGCTTACACTAAAAATACCAATCATGATTATGCTTATAATACCCGCCATGGCCAACTTCTTTTTCAAGGTACGTTTCTTAAATTCACTGCTATATTTATCGATATGTTGGATATCAGTGAACAGCTCCGCAGCATCCTTATAACGAAGCAGGGGCTCAATTTGCAGGCATTTATGAATAATGTGATTAGTCCCCTTGGATAAATGAGGATTGATGTTCGATAGACTCACTGGATTCTCGGTATCATAGCGCTTACCGGTCAAAACATAATAGAAAAGAGCCCCAAAACTGTAGATGTCAGTGCCCTCATTGTAGATGCCATGATATTGTTCCGGAGCTGCAAAACCACGGGAGCCAAAAACACCTTGACTGGAATAACCGCTGGTCTCCCGGGCAATCCCAAAATCCACCAGTTTGAGATCTAAGTTGTTGTCAATAATGATATTGCTTGGCTTCAGGTCGCTATAGATTATCTGTATGGGTCTGAGATTATGCAAATATATCAATATTTCCGCCAGCTGTGCAGCCCATTTAATCACATTGTCTTCCGAACACAGTTGTCGAGTTTCTGCTATCTTCTGCAAGTTTTGGCCTTCAAAATAATCTTCGATTATTATAAGACTTTCTTCACCTTTAATTACATCCACAATACGGGGCATCAAGGGATGATTAAGTTTCTTAAGAATCTCCGGTTCGACGGTCAAATCTACCGAACTTCCCGGAGGTGTCCGAATTTCTTTAATAGCCCATAGATTACCTACATTGATATTCTCGGCCAGGAATACAGACCCCATCCCGCCTTTTCCTAAAAAGCTCAGTATATGATATTTGCCCAGAACCATGTCTCCGATTCTCAGCATTTAAGTCACTCCTCTACCAGCAACTGGGTCTCTCTTGCTTTATTTTCATGTGGATCTTTTGTGGTGTTATTCGCCAGCAAAACGGTGGGGGTATCGGCACTTGTTAAATATGTGGTTTCTTGACTGAGTTCGTCAATTAACAACGCAGTCGTATCTCCTGCAGCAGGTGAGGAATCTGGACGTGGAGTTTGAAAATCAACCGGTCTTACCACCGGGCTGGCAGCTTTTTGAATATTAATCGCTATTTGATGATTTACACTCTCAAAGGAGATTAAATTATCTTCCTTCCTGGACTGGGTATAAAGTCTAAATGCCCAGTATATACCTAGAGTTATCAGGATTATTCCCCCGCCAATAATGAAATACGAGTCAATATATTCCGGCTGATATGAGATTCGTATGGATGACCGCCCAGGTAATTTTATAGTTTTTATGTAATCCGCAATGATGTCTAACACCGGATATCACCCCCGATTTCAGATTATGGCTTATTCCTAAAATAATTTTTTATCATTCATGGTATTCAACATTATGTGGCTAATTCCTTTTATTTCTAGTAAATATGGCAAAATATGCTATAATAATTCAGAATATTCTCTTTGGGTGGGGAGGCCGAAGTATGGAAATACCAGCCGTATATTTAATCATTCGAGAAGGAGAGCCCCATCTAAATGATTCAAAGTTAGTAATCAATGAGGCAGAGATTATTTTGGGCCGCCCCGGACAGACTAATTACCCCGACATAATCTTTACTAACCCACTTATCTCCCGCAAACATGCTATGATCAAATACCAAGACAGCGCCTTTTTCATTATCGATTTAGCCAGTAAACATGGTACCCGGCTCAATGGCATCGAAATTGAACCTAATCGTGCATTTAGCCTAAATGACGGCGATTCGATTGTTCTGGCTCAGGGAGCTGCCAGATTAGAGTATATTGATCTGAGCGATTCAGATATTGATGTGACCGTCGATCTTGGAAGCTATGTCAGATCATCCATTACGACAAGTTCCAAACCTTTGTTAATTGACTTTGCACGTCGCGAAGTTCGATTGGAAGGAAAACCGCTGCACCTCTCCGGCAAAGACTTAGATTTACTGCTTTTTCTATATAAGAATCGCAACAATGCTGTCAGTTATGATCAAATACGCCTTGCTATCTGGGCTGAACGTTCAGGAAATTCAAGCGACAATATACCTGACGTCGGCAGCGACGAAATCACTGCCTTAATATACAGGCTTAGAAAAAGGCTCGGTGAACAGGGTTCTTTAATAATCACAATTCCTCGTTTCGGGTACCGGCTTGACATATAATAACCCGCCAAGATTTCAATTTTTCTGATCAGTTTGAGAAAATAATGTATTTCAGATAAGTATCAATTTGAAATACTGGCAATTCGCTTTCTAAATTGCCAGTTTTATAATGAACCTTTCATGAAAATTGGCCAACCATAGACAAACCAAATTACTGACAAACTCCATTAGATTCAAAGTATTGAATTTACATTGCATCGTCATGATTACATATTGCGAAATAGCGCTGCTAATGCCCCGGTGCCTCCACATATAAGCCACCATCCAATCCAGAAATGCATAGTGTCATCTCCCCACCTATAGATCAGTTCTTTCCCTATACCTAAGAAGCCTTATTGGATCTATGAATATTGTAATAACAAAACAGAACAGCAACCATGATAGGGAGATGACTGATGGATGATAAATCTATCGCAAATAAAATATCCCTTCCTTGGTCTGAAACGAAAAAAGTAACTTGCTTACTATACATAAATCCTTCAAAGTTGGTGCCAAAAAATTAGGGCAAAAATTAAAACGTGCCGGTAGGTCTCTCAACATATAATCCGGAATTTCATGTATAATGGATGATCTTAGGGAAGTTATATATTAATGTAGGAAAAAAGTACTGGAAGGATATTATACGAATTCGATATCTTGTGATCTATAGTGATTATATCTTGTCATTTTCAAGCATAGGAATCCATAAATTTATCTTGTTATTTTGTATAAAGACCAATTCTTGCCTACTTATTTGAACGCAAAGAACGAAAGCCGGGAGATTTCTCTCCCGGCTCAGACTGTCAAATAACCCCCGTCAAATCGTAAGAAATGGCGGGGGTTAGGTGCTTTCTGTGATAAAATTTAATGGGTGATGAAAATGCTGGAACGGGCTAAAAACCTGCGAAACAACATGCAGGTAGTTGATTTGGAAGGAATGGTCCCCCAAGACCACTTGCTCAGGAAAGTAGATAAGGTAGTAGACTTCAACCGTATCTATGACCTGGTAGAGCATCTGTATTGTGAAGATAACGGCAGACCGGCAGTAGATCCGGTAGTTTTGGTGAAAATGGTTTTGATCCAGCACTTGTATGGTATCAAATCTCTGCGTCAAACGGTAAAAGAGATAGATATGAACATAGCTTACCGCTGGTTTTTAGGATTCGACCTTACCACCAGGGTGCCCCACTTTGCGACTCTTAGTTATGCCTTTGCCCGAAGATTTCCCAGCGAAATATTCGAAGAGATCTTCGCATGGATACTGGAGGAAGCAGTTAAGAAGAGTTATGTGGATGCCCGTACCATATTTATCGATGCTACCCATATCAAGGCCAACGCCAACAAGAAAAAGAATCGCAAGAAGTTAGCTCAGATAACCGCCCGCCGCTATGATGCCACGCTGCGGCAGGAGATCAACCAGGAACGTCTGGAACATGGCAAGAAGGCATTGAAGGACAAAGATGATGATAAAGGCGAAAAACAGATAACCGTTTCCACAACCGACCCGGATTGCGGACTATTTCATAAAGGTGAACATAAGGTAGAGTTTGCCTATTCAGCCCATGTAGCCTGCGATAAAAAGAACTTCATCCTGGGATGCGAGGTGACCCCAGGCAATGTTCATGACAGTGTGGTATTTGACGATGTATACGACAAGGTAGTAGAAACATTTCCTGAAGTGGAGACCATAGCAGTGGATGCCGGCTACAAAACACCCTGGATATGCAAAAAGATAATCGATGACGGACGCAACCCTTCTACTCCATACAAAAGACCTATGAGCAAACAAGGATTTTTCCGCCCCTATGAATATGTTTACGATGAGTATTACAACTGTGTGATCTGTCCTCACAATCAGGTTTTGCTCTATACAACCACCAACCAGGAAGGCTATCGAGAATTCAAAAGCAACCCTGAAATATGCAAAAACTGTCCAGATCTGAAAAGATGCACCCACAGCAAGACCAATCAGAAGGTAGTGGTAAAACACATCTGGGAAAAGTACATAGATCAGGCTGAAGACTTCAGACACTCGGCAGCAGGCAAGGAAAGCTATAGCTTGAGAGGCCAAACCATCGAAAGGGTATTTGCAGATGCCAAGGAGAAACATGCCATGCGCTACACCTTCCACCGGGGGCTGACCAGAGTGAGAAACTGGATCAGGCTTAAGTTTGCGGCCATGAATCTCAAGAAACTAGCCATGTGGGCTTACTGAGTTCCGGAAATAACTACAGGCATCTATATTTCACCCATATAGATCAATGATTTTATCTGAGGCATTCTCATACCCAGTCTAATCACATTAAAGGCTGGACAGATGTTCACCATCTGAGATATTTAAAGGCAATGTTCCGATTTTCGAAACATTGCCTTTTTTGACGGTCTGAGCCGGGAGATTTCTCTCCCGGCTTCAGATGGATGGCCTCTATAGTCATATTTTTAGGTTGTCAGGTTGGATTGACCGCGGGGATTGCCCCCGTTTTTTAGGCCACGGTGCATTCCCTTGGCTTTGTCAGGGTGTCCCAGTTCCTTTTGGATCTGGTCAGCCTGTTCCTGGGTCAATACGCCGGAGTTAACCAAGTCAGCCATAGGATTTATTGGTTTATGCTCCTTCATATATTCTCGGCGTTGTTCGGCGCTCATATCCTTCAGTTTCTGCATCTCAGCCTGGCGGCTGTTGTGCATCTCGGCAAGCTTGTTCATGATGGCGGTTGACTGGTCAGCTGTGATTATTTTCTTTTCGACCAGACCATTTAAAGCTGTGGTAATCTTTTCCTGTCTTAGAGCAGCTTGTTTAGCTTGTAATGCGGATTTGATAGCATCAGCCTGCTCCTGGGTTATCGTCCCCTCTTTCACCAACTGGGTCAACAAACCAACCCGTTCGGTTCTATTCTGCTCGCGTATAGCTTCACGTTCCGCCTGGGTTAATTCCTTCATCTGTTCTCTTTTCTGCTGGCGTTCCGCCTGTAACTGCTGCTGCCTGGCTATAATCTGATCGGCTTGGGCCTGGGTGATGGTGTTGGATGCAACCAATGAGCTTAGGACCGACTTCATATTTTCACCATTTAAGTTACGTGGATGGCACGCCATTTTTGCACAAATGCCGGCTTTGCTGCCCATGGCATTTCCTTCATTGGCGGCGGTATTAGCGGCCAAGGCCAGACTGGATCCACCCAGTAACAAACCGCCTATAACCAAGCCACCAACAATACGGCCCACTTTTGATTTGTTTTCCATTATTCACCTTCCTTCCTGCTTATTTACATCAGTTATCAAGGGGACATTATTATTATGCTGCAATAATGTGAAGGACCTATGAAGAAAATATGAAATTTAATGCCATAATCTGTGTTTTTAATTTTAGCTGGGTTCCAGTTCAAACCAGAAAAGGACGCCACCTGGTACATTGGCGGCGCCGTAATCGTTGTGGTGGAGCTCCATTATGGCCCGCACTATTGACAAGCCCAAGCCTGAACCACCGAAAGCCCTGGTCCGGGCTTCATCCACTTTATAGAAGCTGGTGAATATTTTATCCAGTGACTCTTCAGGTATTGGCGATCCGGTGTTGTAAACGGAAACCCTGACTTTACCATTGGCAAATTCAGCACCGATCCTGACCCTGCCCTGCTCATCGACATGGTCAATAGCATTGTTCAGATAATTGCCCAGTACCTGCTCAATCCTGTTCTGATCAGCCTCAACCCATAGTTCGTCGGGTACTTGTATTTCCAGTACGACTTTCTGATCCTGGAACAGGATTTCATACTTTTTCAGAAATTCCCGAAGCAAAAGCGATAAATTGAAGACACTCTGCTGCAAAGGTATATAGCCGGCCTCGATCTGTGACAATTCCAACAATTCCTTAACCATTATATTCATCTTATCAGCCTCATCTGCTATCACATCGCAATAGTAATTCTTGCTGGTTTCATCCTCGGTTACATTTAATTTCAATCCTTCAGCGTAACCCTGGATTAAGGCGATAGGTGTCTTCAATTCATGCGATACATTGGACACAAATTGGCGCCGCATCTGGTCAATACGGCGTTCTCTTTCAATATCCTCCTGCAGTTTTTCGTTGGCCGCCTGCAATTCAGCTATCGATTTATCCAGCTGAGCCGACAGCGAGTTTATGCTGATACCCAATTCGCCCAGTTCATCCTCAGCTGGCGATTCATAACGCGCAGAAAAATCCAGATGCGACATCCTCTGGGCAATCTGATTGAGTTCCAATATAGGCTTGGTAAAATTACGGGCAAAATAGTAGACCGCCAGCAAGCCTATCAGTATGGTTAAAATACCGGTAAACAGAAAGAATCGGTTGGCCACCGCCGCGCTGTCCTGGATAGATACCAGCGGCACGCTGAGTAACAAATAATCGCCGTTATTCAGCCTGGAGACTACATTAATCAACCCTACTTGTTCATTCTGTTCCTGACTGACTGCAATAACCTTGTTCCCGGCTTGCAGAGAGGGCAGGTGTTTTACCACCAGAGGCAGCAAGACATCAGGACGGCGGGTTATTCTTTTAATAGCCCCGGAAGAATTGGATCCGTCCAGTCCCAAAGAGTAATACTTAAGATTAAGATTCGGATCCAGGATGAGCAGATTCAGTCCTGTGTTTCTTTCCAGTTTTTCAATCTCTGCAGCTAAATCGTCAATATT
>JAXDBN010000001.1:0-18508 GCA_034678805.1 Syntrophomonadaceae bacterium | reverse complement strand
TTGATCTGGTTTCTTTTATAGGCGTTTATGCCGGCATTCATATCTGTCTCTCCTTCACCAGTTACTTCTTTTTATCTACCAGGATGCCTTCCAAGCCAATGTGCCGCCCCCGGTATGCCTCGTGGGTAGCCTTGTTAACCTGGGCGTTTTTCAGTTTGGCAAATATCTGGGCCTGGTTGCGCTTGATTGCAGCAATATTCCGGCTCTCCAGCTCCAGGGCCCGGGCCATTAATGCCTGGATGGCGTCCTTAACCTGGAGCAGGGTTGCATCTTGATCACCATCATGAGCCGGACTGTCCAGCTCCAGGCAGTTGACCTTCTCAATAATAGACTGTTTCTCATTGATCAGCTTGAGGATCGAATCATAATTATCGGCCTCGATCTGTTCCGCCTGGGCTTCGGTCAGGCACAGGAACTCATTGACGAGCTGCTGTTTTTCCCGGGCCCGGGACAATAAATCGGGCTGTATGGTTGCTGCCATTACCTATGCCCCTCCTTTAGCCGGAAGTGGAAAAGAACTGGGCGTTGATCCAGGCGCTCTGCGCATTCATGTTATTGATGGCCTCTTCCATGGCGGTAAACTTTTTGTAATAACGTTCCTTGATCTTGTCCAGCCGGTCTTCCCAGTCATCGATGCGGTCCTTGAGTTCAGTCAGGCGCTTGCCGATGTAGCTGTTGTCCGCCGCCGTCAGGGATGAGCTGCTGCCGGCTTTATCGGAGATATACTTGATGCTGTCGGTCAAGGTGCTGTATAGTGTTGCGCCGACACCTTTTTCGGCTGTCAGATCACTGCTGTTGGTGAATAGTTCCTTAATCCCATCCGCATCAGTACTTAAGGCTTGTTTAAGTTTATCCTCATCCAAATGGAGCTTGCCGTTTTCGGAATAAGACCCGGTGGTAATACCGATCTCGCTCAGAGAATCAAAGGAGCCACTGAGCCCGCTGACCATCCTGGTCAGGGTAGAACGCAGGTCGGTGGCAATCTTCTGCAGGGTAGGATCACTGCGGAGCAAGCCACTGTGGGCCTTGGCTTCCCATTGCTCGATCTCCTTATCGGACATCTCCTTCTTCTGGGCATCGGTGAGGGGAGCATAGTTCAGGTTTCGTTTCTCGCTCAGCTTATCGTAAAGCTTATCCAGGGTGTCATTATAGGCGTCCACAAAAGCCTTTATGGAGTTTACAATTGTCCCGGTGTCCTGGGCCACGGTAACCGTGGTGGTGCCGGTGCTGGCCAGGGCCATAGTCAGCCCGTTGATGCTGACGTTATTGGTGGATGATTCCATACCGGCCGCGTCCCCCACACTGAATACAGCGTTCTGGCCGCTGTAACTGGTGCCCACATCTACACTGAGCTGCAGGATGGATGAATTGGTACCGCTCCCCAAGAAGTTGGCGCTGTCGGCACTAATGTTGATGGCAGCAGCGCTGCCAGTGCTTTCAGTGGTTAAGAAAAAACGATTATAGGTGCTGTCATAACTGGCCCGTACCCCCAGGTCAGCGGCGTTGATCTTGGAAACAACAGTGCTTATATTATCGGTACCCAGGTTGAATTCCAGGTCAGTGCCGTTAATATTGACCGTAATCGTATCAGCGCTGGTATAACCCCGGGTACCGAACTCGCTGAACTGTTCGAACAAGCTCAGGGAATTGCCATCGGTATCCTTTTCCTCAGCCAATTGGACGGTGCTGGCCTTCGAAACCCCCGCCGCCAGTTGGCTGACGGTGATGGTATAGGCGCCTTCCCCAGCGTTTTTGGCGGCAGTGGCCGTTAATATCGCGGTATTGGCCACGCTGGCGGTCCTGGCCAGGAAAGTACTTTCCAACCTCAGGCCGGAAGCCGCATCCTTCAATGAATACAGGGCGTTATTCAGGCTGCGGTAGTCCTCCTGCTGCCATTCCAGGATCTGTTTCTGCTGTTCCAGTTTGTTTAGCGGCGCACTCTCCGCCGCCATCAGGCTGTTGACAATGGAATCGATATCCATTCCCGAAGCCAGCCCGGATATGCGGGAATAATCGGTGGTAGTGCCGGTAGTGCCAGTGCTGCTGATATTCATGTTCTATCCTCCCTCAAGCCTGCTCGTCGACCAATAGGCCTAACTCTTCCATGGTCATGGCCCGGATGTCCAGTACCTTTTTAGGTGGTACCTCGCGGACGGTTTCGCCGGTGTCGGCGTCCACCACCTTGACCATCACCGCATGGGTCTTGTCGTGGACCGAGAATACCAGGCGGGTGTTATGCAGGGCCAATTTCTGGTTGATTTCGGCCACTGCCTGCTCCAGCTCTGCACGGCTAACCTCTTCCTCAGGCTGATCCACGGAGGGTTCCGCTGCCCGCTGGGCTGTTTTCCTGGTTGCCTCAATTGGCTCCCGGCTCAAGTCCCAGCTGGTGCGCTGGGTCGCATCGGGCATCCTTTTGACAGCATTGATATCCACGGTATTCGCCTCCTACTTTTCCTCCAACTCGGCTACAATATTCCAGTTCAAGCTGGCAAGATCAATTTTGCCGGCCGATACATTCTCGTTTTTGACCGCTTCCCGGATCTCTTCCCTGACGATGGGGATATCTTTATCAGCAATAATCCCCAGTTTGACCTGGCTGCCGTCTACGGCCAAAACCCGGATGGTTATCCGATCACCGATGACAATGCCTTCATCGATCTTCCTGGTAAGAACCAGCATCTTTTTATCCTCCCAACCTTAGGCCTTAAGCCGCTTTTTTAAACAAGGGGTACTTGACCTCCAGGTCATCCTTCTCCAGGACTGCCTGGACGCCCCTTTTCTCCCGCCAGTTGATCACCAGGGGGCCGACCAGGTTGGTAGTGGCCTCTTGTAATCCACCAGCCGGGACCGTAACAATAGTATAGATCAGGACATCCTCGGCCCTGGCTATGTTCAATTTGGCCATCATTTCGGCCTGCAGCTCCACCCGGTATTCCGGATTGGCGATAAAGGGATCAACCAGTAAAAAAGACAGGCCTGGTTCCTGGATCGATTGCAGCCATTTGAAATCCCGGTTTTCGGCTATGTCGATCAGAACGTAATCGCTCAGATCTTCGAAAGCCAGCAGTCCTGGCCTGAATTTGATTATGTTTTGCTCGTCGATATCCATTTGTCCAAAACGGGCGGTGTCAATAATCATATTCTCATCTCCATCATTATTTTAGAAAGTCGATCAGATTGGTCTGCATAATTTTGGCGCTCACCGCCAGGGTAGATTCATACACTGTCTGCTGGGTGCTTAAGCCGATGGTAGCTTCGGCATAATCGGTATCTTCCAGGCGGCTTTCCAGTTCGGACAGTTGCAGCTGATAGGCTTCCGCCCGGTCCAGGGCAGTTTCCAGCCGGTTGGTCTTGGCCCCCAGCACCGCCCGCTCCGACAGCAGGTTGTCGCTGATCTTATCCAGGGAATCCAGCTGGTCACTGACTGCCTCCTGATCTCCGGAGTCCAGGTTCTGGCGCAGCTGGATCAGTTCGTTGAATACCCCATTGATGGCCACCGTACCGTCAGCAGCGGTGTGGAAAAACTTCTCACCAGCGGCGATATTTACGGTCACTCCCTCGGCTATCTCCACATTCTGCTGGTAGGTCGAGTCCAGCAAGGTGGTGTCGTAGGCGGCGCTGACAAACTGAACCGTTTCTATCCTGCCATCAACCTGGCTGGCGACGGTAAAAGGCGGCTGCCCCGACTTGCCCCCGCCGAAAACATAACGGCCGGCGTATTCGGTATTGCCCAGCTGCACCAGTTGGGCGATCATTTCATTGACTTCATCCGCCATACTCTGCATGGTTTCATCGGTAGCGGTAGCGGTAGAGCCTGCCACCGCCAGTTCCCGGCAGCGCTGCAGGATTGAGGTGGCTGAATCCAGTGCGCCGTCGGCGTTATCCAGCCAGCTGGCCGCATTTTCAATATTGCTGCGGTACTGCTCCTGTTCTTTGATGGCCGACTTGGTACTGAGCAGCCGGGCCGTACCCACCGGATCATCCGAAGGCCGGTTGATTCGTTTGGCCGAAGACAGCTGGTCCTGGTATTCCTGGATCTTCCGGGTACTGGTATTGATATTGTTAATCATGTTCCGGGCTATCATCTGGTTGGTTACCCGCATTTTTATCACCTACGCTTTCATGCCGTTTATCAACGTGTCCAGCATCTCATCTATAATACTTATTACCTTGGCACAAGCCTCATAGGCATGCTGGTACTGGATCATATGAGCTGATTCTTCATCCAGCGATACCCCCATGATGGATTCTCTCTGGTTCTTCACCTGGTCTACCAGGGCCTGCAGGTTATCTATCCTGCGCTCGGCGCTGCTGACAGTACTGCCCATGTCAGTAATCAGGTTCTGGTAAAAGGAAGCGATGGTATAATTACCGCCGTCCTGGCTGGTTAGCAGCCCACTGGCAGCGTCATAAACCATCGGGGCATCGCCCAGTCCAGCGATCTGAAGGGCGATATCGCCATTGCCTTCCAGCACCAGGCTGCCCGAGACAGCCGCGGCTATTTTTGTGACATCAGCGTCGATGTCGGGATTGACCGCCATATTGGCGGCACTTAAGCCGCTGGCGGCCGGATCGCTCCAATCTACAGAGCTTAAATCGATAGGGTTGCCGTCCCCGCCGGTGAATACAAAATATTCTGCACCGGCGTCACCGTTCAGGTCTGCACCGGTGGCATGGATTTCATTGACGCTCCTGGCGATGGAAAGCGCCAGGCCGTTCAAACGGTCTATATAATATTGAACCGAATCGTTGGAGGTGCCGTCACCGGCCAGGCTCTGCAAACCGCCCAGGGAACCGCCGGTCACGGAACTGAGATCATCTTCGCTGCTGATGACCGTTGCCCCGCTGGCATCAACCAGGGTCAGGTCGCCCAGCTTTATATCCACTCCGCCGGTATAGTTACCGCTGCCATCCTGGCTGTTGGTAACCGTAATATTGCCCAGAGCAGCCAGCTGATCCAGCAGCAAATCCCGTTTGTCCATCAAATCGTTGGGATTCTCTCCGGTTATCTTTACCTTAATGATTTGTTTGTTTAAGTCGGCAATGGCTGCCGCCAGCTGATTTATGCCGCCCACCGTGTCATCTATCTGGGTCTGCAGCCCTGCCTGGACTTCGGTAAGCTGCTGGTTGATCTGCCGGAAGGTATCGGCCAAAGCCGTGGAAGCTTCCTTCAGGGCGGTACGCACGGGAGTACTGGAGGGATCAGCGGCTAGTTCCTGCCATTCGTTCCAGAAATCCTCGAGTTGGGCGTTAAGCCCGTTATCGGAGGGCTCCATGAAAACTGTCTGAACCAGGTCCATGGTACCGGCAATAGCCGTCTGGCATTCCAGGGCCGAGGTCTCGGTGCGCACTTCGGTATCCAGGTATTGCTGACGGATCCTGGTAATGCTGCCCACATCCACACCGCTGCCCAGCTGACCCCCTCCGGTTACCAGGCCGGATATGGGCTGACTGGCTTCCAGGTTGACCCGCTGGCGGGAATAGCCTTCGGTGTTAACGTTGGCGATATTGTGCGCGGTAGTTTCCAGGCCCGTCTGCTGGGCCATCATGCCTTTAAGGGATATATTGAGTCCGAAAAAAAGACCGCTCATGCTTTGTTTGCCTCCAATTAAAATTTGGTATCCACCCGGGCCGGCTGACCAGAGCCATGCACATCCCCCAGGCGGTTATAGACTAAAGAGTCTGCACTGTTGACAATCCCCAGGACCTTTTTGGTATATTTCAAGCCTTGTTTAACCAGGGCTTCATTCAACTGATTCATCTCCTGCAGTTTTTTGCTTCTGGTCAGCAGGGCATCCCGCTGGCAGCTAAGCATAGCAGCGTCTGCTTCATTAATATAAGGCAGCAGTTCATTGAAATGGCCGATAGCCAGTCCGTACTGCTCCGCCAAATCCCTGATGATCTGCTTACCCTGGTAATCGAGGGTGACCAGTTGGCGGCTGGCTTTTTCCTGCTGGCCGGTAACATAAGCGATCACCTGGATGTTCCCTTGTTTTAACGCCTGGTATTGGCTGTCGGACAGGAATATCATCTCATCCATCAGCTCAACCGCCTGGGTCATTATTGCAGCTAAATCAGATACTTCAGCCGGCATGGGTTACTCCTTGCTGGCAGCCAGCATTTTGGCAGCCACCTGTTCCGGACTTACATTATAGGTACCGTTATCGATTTCAGCCTTTATCCGGGCAATTTTTTCTTCGCGGCGTTCCGGTAAAGCATTGGTCTCCTTGACCAGAGAATGTATCCGTTGGGCCTGGTCGGTCAGTTCCACGCTGTCCTGCACGTTAAGGTCAAGCGGGTTTCTCCTGGCGGCCCCATCCGCTTTCACCTGGTTGGTTTGATAAATTTTGGTGATATTGCCGGGAAAACCGTCGATTTTCATATTGTTCACCCCTCCTGGATCTGCTCATTTTTCTTACGTTATATATATCGGCCGGCAAACCAAAAACTTTAGTGTCTGACCAAATTAATTTTTCCGTGCAAAAAAACACGATTTACCCTAAAATTCATGTAATAAAAGCCGATAATGAGTGTGTCGTTCCTATTAATCCACCGGAAGGGGATACTTGCTTGCGAATGCTTAAAAAATTGCCAAATTCCATCCGGGTTCAAACCTTATTTATACTAATCCTGCTGTTTGTATCGGAGATTGTACTCATCAACGCGGTGCTGAAAACGGTTATGATCAACCGCATCGATATGATGGAACAGCGGGATGTGGAAGAATACCTGGCCAAGTCCACTACTTCCCTGGCCCGGGTCGTGGACAACATGGCCATCAATGCCTCTGACTGGGGGATATGGGACGCTACCTACACATTTGTCCAAGGTGAAAACAGCAGTTTTGTAGCCGATAACCTGCCGGACAATACCCTGGATACCCTTAACCTTGATTTTATGGGTTTTTTCAACCACCAGGGTGAGATCGTGCTCATCAAGCAATATGACCATTACAGCGGCATGTCAATGCCTTCTGACCCGGATATCATCCGCTACCTGCAGGACAGCCCGGTAATCACCAATAGCGACCCCGATTTCCAGATAAAAGGGCTAATCCGTTTGCCGCAGGGTCTGATGATGATAGTATCGTCTCCCATTATCCAGAATTCAGGGGAAGGAGATGTAGCCGGGAACCTGATCATGGGCCGCTACCTGGACCAGGCCGAAATTAACAGCCTGGCCGCTGACCTTCGGATCACTCTTGCCATTAACCCAATTGATAGCCTCGATGATCAAGACCGCGACCATTTATCCCAGCTCAGTCCGGATAATCCTACCATGGTGCAGATCACCAACGACGACATAATATCCGGACATGCCTTATTGTCAGACATCAACGGCCAGCCGATAGGATTGCTTTCCATCGATGTCCTGCGTGAAATCAGCAAGATCGGCGATAACGGAATTACATACGTGCTGCGTTATACCCTGATAGCATTTCTATTGTCGATATTAATCGTCATGTTCTTTTTGGACCGCCGGGTTCTCAACCGGCTGGCCGGAATGAGCAAAGAATTGGAGTCTATCGGCAGCGTGACCAACAAGCGGCTGAGAGTGGACCAAAACCAGGACGAAATCGCCCACGTTTCTGATGCTATCAATAACATGCTGGACAAAGAACAGCAATTATATCTGGCGCTGCAGGAAGCCCACGACGAGTTGGAAAATAAAGTGCTGGAACGCACTGCCGCACTCAACCTGGCCAATGCCAACCTGCAGGAGGAGATGCGCAAGCGCGAAGAAATCCAGGACAAGATAACCCACCTGGCCTATCACGATTTCCTGACCGATCTGCCTAACCGTTTGCTGTTTACCGAACTGCTCTGTCACGCCATGTCGATGTCCAAGCGCCTGGGCAAGGTCCTGGCCGTTTTGTTCCTGGACCTGGATGGTTTCAAGAACATAAATGACACCATGGGCCATTACGCCGGCGACGCGCTGCTCAAGGAAGTAGCTGCCCGGCTGGTACATAGCAGCCGCTCCTCAGATACCATAGCCCGGCTGGGCGGGGACGAGTTCATAATCATGATCGAGAATTTGAGTGATGTGGAGGGCGTCGGCGTGTTTGCCCATAAAATCCTGCAGGCTTTTGATCAGCCCTTCATCCTGCAAAACCAGGCCTGCCATGTTACCACCAGCATAGGAATAGCATTATATCCTACCGATGGCGAAGATGCGGATACCTTAATCAAGAATGCTGATATAGCCATGTACCAGGCCAAGGAAAAAGGCAAAAACCAGTTTGCCTTCTGTACCCCCAATATGAAAGCCTACGTGGTTGAAAACATGCGCCTCAGCAATTACCTGTACCGGGCCATTGAGAAAAACGAGCTGGAGGTATACTACCAGCCCCAGGTCAACTGCCAGACCCGGGAAATTATCGGGGTAGAGGCTTTGCTGAGATGGCACCATCCCACTGAAGGTATGATATCACCGGGGGTGTTTATTCCTATTGCCGAACAGACCGGGCTCATCAATATCATCGGCGAGTGGGTGCTGCGGCAGGCCTGCGCTCAAAACCAGACCTGGCAAAAATTTGGCTTACCCAAATTGCGGGTAGCGGTCAATGTTTCGGTAAAGCAGCTCCATAATACCACCTTTGTAAATTCAGTAGAGAATGTATTAATGGAAACCGGAATGGACCCCGAATATCTTGAGATCGAAATTACCGAAAGCGCCATAATGAAGGATCATCACAGTGTCAGTGATGTCCTGGCCGCCCTTAAGGATATGGGAGTGAAAATTGCCATTGACGATTTCGGCACCGAGTATTCCTCCCTCAACTATATCAAGACCATGCCGGTAGACCGGATTAAAATCGCCATGCCCTTTATCCATGGGATTGGCATAAGTCACAAGGATGAGGCCATCGTTAAGGCCATCATCGTACTGACTCAAAGCCTTGACCTCAATGTCATTGCCGAGGGAGTAGAAACCCATGACCAGCTTAAGTTCCTCAGCGAGTGGATGTGCAGTGAAATCCAGGGCTATATTTACTACAAACCGATGCCGGCAGCCCAGCTCGAGGACCTGCTCCGCTATGAAGCCCCTCCGGCGCTGCTCGGGCCATCCCTGGTGAAACCGAAACACAGCGCCTAATCATAGGCTTAGCCTTCCTCGGTCGGGAAGCCCATTTATATTAAATCTATCAGCCCTCAGGCAGGTAAAGAAAGTATCTTGTGGCGGGAAAGATTAATGCGGTGTGTTGCCTATAGAATACTCTTCTGCACCTTTATCGATTTCAGCGCTTATTTCAGCTGCCGGGCCTGCCGGTTTTTTTCGATCGCTTCGGCCAGTTCATTCAAGTAGGTCCAACGCTCCAGCAGGTATTCGTGGTGCTGTTCCAATTCCCGGCGGGCCGCCGATAATTCCTGCAAGCGCTGGTAATCGCTGGCCGCCTCTTCAATCTGTTTATCCAATCCTTTTAATTGCTGTTCGACGGCTTCGACCTGGTCATCGATCTGCTCGAATTCCTTCTGTTCTCTGAAGGAGAACTTAAGCGGCGGAGGGCTGTCATCCCGGTACGCGACCGGCTTGTCCGCCGCAGGACGTTCCTCTTTGGCGGCCCCGGCAACAGTCTGGCTGGCTATCTCGGCGGCGTATTCAGAATAGGTGCCGGGATACTCATCTATCAGTCCCTCACTGGTAAACGCCAGGGTCTTGCTGGTGATGCGATCCAGGAAATAACGGTCATGCGAGACCGCAACTACCGCTCCGGGGAAACTGTCCAGGTAGTCCTCCAAGATCTCCAGGGTGTCGATATCCAGATCATTACCGGGCTCATCCAGCAAAAGAACGTTGGGTGCGGTCATCAATATCCGCAGCAGGTGGAGCCTTCTCTTCTCCCCGCCCGAAAGCTTCTGCAGTTTATTCCACTGGGCAGCGGGAGGAAACAAAAAGGTCTCCAGCATCTGGGCGGCGCTTAGCAATCGCTTACCGGCGGACAGGTATTCGCCTGCCTCGCGGATATAATCTATAACCCTCATGTCGTCGGGCAGATCCAGGCTCTCCTGGGGAAAAAAGCCGATCTTGACGGTGCTGCCGGTCTCAACCGTACCGGTGTCAGGAACCAATTGCCCGCTCATTATCTGCAGGAGGGTTGACTTGCCGATGCCATTGGGGCCGACAATCCCCATGCGTTCATCCCGGGCCAGGATATAAGAAAAATCTTTGATCAGCCTATTGGCGCCGAAGCTGTAGTCTACGGATGCCATCTCGATGATCTTCTTACCGAGGCGGCTGGCAGCCGAGGACATCTCCATTTCCTTTATGATTTTGGCGCTGGCCAGCTCGTCCTGTAATTTTGCAAACCTTTCAATACGGGCCTTCTGCTTGGTGCTGCGGGCCCGGGCTCCCCGGCGTATCCAGGCCAGTTCCTTGCGCAGCAGTGCCTGCTTCTTGCTGATAGAGGCGGCTTCGTTCTCCTGCCGCTCCAGCTTGCGTTCCAGATAAGTGCTCCAGTTGCCAGGATAACTATATAAACGGGCGTTATCTATCTCGATGATGCGGTTCACCACCCGTTCCAGGAAATAGCGGTCATGAGTAACCATCATAAGAGTGCCGGTGAATTTGTGCAGGTATTTTTCCAGCCAATCGATAGCCTGGTTATCCAAATGGTTAGTGGGTTCGTCAAGCACCAATAAATCAGCCGGCTGGAGCAGGACAGCGGCTAGAGCCACCCTCTTGCGCTGGCCTCCCGACAGCTGGCTCATAGGCGCGTCAAAAGCGCTGATGCCCAGGCGGGTAAGGATACTCTGAGCCTCGCTCTGCAAAGACCAGTGGGATTGATCGTCAGGAACGACATTATTCAAGACTGATGATAATACCGTCATTTCCGGATCGAAATGGGGATTTTGGGATAGGAAGCTTATCCGCAGGTCTTTATTCCGGGTGATAGAGCCCAGGTCTGGCTCGTCCCAGCCTACCAATAATTTCAGCAGGCTGGACTTGCCCGAGCCGTTAATGCCTAGTACCCCTATCTTCTCTCCCTTTTCAATACCCAGGCTGACGTCATCCAGGATCAGCTTGTCCCCGTAGGTTTTACTGACATTGTCCATTACCAGGAGGTTCATATCATTTCTTAATCCTTTGCCGCGTTAATATCCACATTATAGCCTCTTACCGCCGCATTTGGGAAATCGAGCCACTCCCAACATAAAAAAACCAACATCGCCCGGCTCGTAACAGCCAGGGTGATGTTGGCGCGATGACCTCTTATAGTAGCTTAGAATCCGCTGCTAAGCTGGATGTTACGTCTCCAGGGAGAAAACAGGTGCTGCATGATCATGTGCTGCTGCAGTTTGGTTATACTCTCGAATTTAACTGCCACCTGGTATGCCTTGTCCTGAGGTTCACTTCTGACTACCACCCCTAAGACCGTAGTGCTGATATTTATGTTTTCTGTTTCCAGGGGGATATCAAAAACCAGATAGCTGCCGGCCGGCACTTCCACCGGGTACATAAAGCTTAGACCTGATCCGCTGAGGTCGTACAGGGTAATGATCGAAGAGGGGTGTATGCTTTCCCACTCTGCTGCCTCCCCCGGATCTATCTTCTGCCATTTCACCAACATCGAGGTCTTGACCCGGAAGAAACTGCGCCGGTCGGATACAGTCAGCACCGGGGGTTTTTCCAACTCCCAATACCAGGTGTCTTTGATCATTTTCTCGCTGATCACCTCGGCTTCAAAGGTATAGTGGGCATCATAGCAACCCACCCAAACCTCAACCTTTTCCCCCACCGGGGCGTTGATTCTATAATCGGCCAACGGCGCCTTGATCTGGAAGGTATCACTTTTATTAAGATATACCTGGGTAGGCAGAACCGTGTTCTTATTTTCACTTCTCAGTAAAATCTCGATCTTTCTTCCATTTTGCAGAACCTCATCCAGCCTCATCGATGCCCCCCGCTTTCATAGATATAACTAGTTCATCTACCCATGTATACGTATGCATAGCGGAACAAATGAGTAAATACAAAATATTTTCCAAAATTTTGTCGGTTTATAATGATAAGGTATGCAAAAAAACGGGTGTGAAAAGGCTGGACAATCCCGAGATACATGTAATCAGTGGATAAGGACGGAGCCAACCGCCCATCTTAAGATGCGCCGAGTTCCTCCGCCGACTGAACCAGGCTGGAAAAAGCAGCCCGCAGGTTTTCCTGTTTGAGTTCCCAAACCGTACGCCCCTCCAGGGGCAAATCATGAATTCTCTCTCAGGTGGGAATCGGATCAGCCAGCTTTTCATAACCGAAATGATCTCCCAGAGCCATTAATTGCTGGCTGTTGTGGTCCCATTCCTTGGTCTCGATCCGGTTGGCAACGATCAGGCTGATACCTTCCGGAGCACCCCCGGCGGCCTGTAACTGATCCTGCAGAGCCTGTATTTCCTGAACTTCATCATCACCCTGCAGATCGGTGCAGACCAGCACCTTGGCGCGGCTGGAAGCCAGAAGATGACAAACTGGCATCGAGGTAGGATTGAGAAGCAAATAATCATACCCCAGCTGTTCCAGGCAGCCCGCCACCAGATCCAAGGGGGGATGATCGTCCGCCGAAAGCGCCAGGGTTATGAAATCCATGCCCAGGGAAGAGGTGCTGATATGATTCTTTAGATCTTCCCTAGCGGTATCGGATCGTAGAGAAAGGGGTAAACCGGGGGTAACCCCCAGCCATTTATACAGTCTCTCACTGGGTCCCAATTGTCCTATGATCACCCGCTGGCCCTGGCGAACCAAACCGCTGGCCAGGTTGACCAGCACCGTGATCTGGCCGGAGCCGGCATGGGTTGAAGCAAGTGCCAAAATCCGCATAAGTACAGTCTCCTTCCTACTATTACATGGTAGGCTGAACCACGAAGGGGAATATCGCCAATAATTTGCTGGTAATCTTATTCATACCATATCCTGACCAGGAATGCCAGCACGGGCCTGGGCGCTGAACCCGAACAACCTGTCTCAGGGTAATAATGTTACAATGCATTCAGAATTCCAGGGAAGAGGTTTTCCGCTGATCCGCCCAAGGGGCTCAGCCAAGAGGAATAGACAAATTGGCTCCGCGGCAGATTAGTGCTAAATACTCCTGTCCAAGGGAATAAATATAATATTGTGGCCAGAGGAGGCATTGGTTATGCTGAATTTCATATCCACCGGCAGCGCTTTTAATGTTGAGCTGGGCAATAACAGCGCTTATCTTAAGACCGGTAATACCTTGATCCTGTTTGACTGCGGCAGTTCCATATTCAGCTCACTGGTTAAAAAGGGATTGCTGGGCAACGTCCAAAACATGTTCATTGTGGTCACCCACACCCACCCCGATCATATTGGCAGCCTGGGCGACCTTATTCTCTATAACCATCATTTTATTTTCGCAGCAATAGAGATCATCTATAAAGATGCGGAGATTGTTGAAAGGATACTGACCGCCATGGGAGTCAACCGGGATTATTATAAATTCCAGAGCCCGGCCGGCAGCCAGTTCTCGATAAACAACAACGATTTCCATCTGGATTTCACTATTTATGATGTCCAGCATTCGCCCCGGGTTTTTTCCTATGGCTATACTGTTAAAAATATGCAAGGCTCGGATAGTTTCTATTATAGCGGCGACACCAGCGGCATACCCGGGGCAGTAATGCAGGCTTTCCGAGAGGGCCGCATCGATTTGATCTACCAGGATGTGTCCAGTTTTGATGCCGAGGGTAATCCCCACTTGTCTTTCGGGCAGCTGGTCCAGCTAATACCGGTTGATCTGCGCAGCCGGGTATATTGCATGCATTTGGACGCTAATTCTGACACCGCCGCTGCCCAACAACTGGGATTTAAAGTAGCCCAGGCATTGAACTAGAGAAGGATAAGCCGCACCTAGCCTGAAATTGCCTCCCGGCCAAGGTGCCGCCAGGTTATATAAAATACCGGTATGGCCGCCAGCTGCGTGGTAACCGAGAACAGCACCAGCCAATTGGGGGCAATATCATAAAGGGCTCCCATCAGCCAGCTCCCCAAGAACCAGAAGATACCGAAGGCGGTCTGGAAGACACCAAACCCGGTGGCCCGGTTGTCTTTGGGAACGATGACGCTGACCACTGATTTAAGGATAGACTCCTGCGCGCCCATACCGATTCCCCACATGATAATGCCGATAATAGCAGCATACAGAGCGTTAAAGCTAAAGATAAACACCGCAAACAATGCTGAGATAGCGGTGGAAACCATCAAAACCCGTATCCCCCATTTATCAAACCACCAACCGAAAAATAGAGCCGCAAAAGCATCGGCCAGCATCGCCCCCGCATACAATAAGGGTAAAATATCCGAAGGTACCATCTGCTGCCGGAAAACGTGCATGGTAATCAGTGGGAAGTCGACAAAGCCCAGCGCCAGCAAACAGGTTCCGGCCGTATAAAGGATAAACGACCTCCGCAGGTGCTGGCGGCTGTGCTGCTCTTCATCGGCATCGAAAAGCTCCGGCGCCGGGTATCTGTTCCTGGCCAGCAGCAGGGTTATCATAGTCAGCACCGCCGGGATGCCCAGGATGGCAAAGCATAAAGCATAGGTGGAAAAGGTGTCTTCTCCCTTGTGAAGGTACAGGGTAACGAAAAGGATAACCGGCCCCAGGAAAGCCCCTAACTGGTCGAGGAATTCCTGGATGGCGAAGCTCTTGCCGTGACCCACCTGGCCAGCAGCAAAGGAAACCAGGGTATTCTTGGCCGGGTGGCGGATAGCTTTGCCCATACGCTCCAGGATGATCAGGGCGCAGGCATAGATCCATCCGTTTTCCGGGATCAGCGCCAGGGCCGGGATAGCGCCCATATTGAAGAGATAGCCGATGATGGTCATGGTCCAGTAGTTCTTTTTGCGGTCAGCAATGAAACCGGCTGCCAGCCGGAACGAATAGCCTACCAACTCGCCGAAACCGGCGGCAAAACCGATGGTAGCCGCCGAGGCGCCAGCCAGGGACAGATAGACCCCATATATGCTCTTGGCCCCCTCGTGGGTCATGTCCGAAAACATGCTGACAATACCCATAAGTAAAATAAAGGCCAGGGCTGGTTTTATTCTGTTATTAAGCCGGCTTTCACCGCTTTGCTTCTCCTGGATCATACTTTCTTCCCTACCGCTTCCGCCACCAACGCCAAACCATATTGCGCCGGCTCTTTAAAAGAGATTTTAGCACAGTTGAAGCACGATATTCATTCCTCCTCAATACGCCTGGGCATGGCGTTCACTCCCGGCGTGCATTATGCACCATTAGATCCATTCCTCCGTATTATGTTTAGCAAACAGGTACCAAGCAGAAACGGCAGGAAGATATTTTTATTAAGTCAGGAGAGATCAGCTTGTCAATACACAAAAAAGCAATCATTAAGAAAGCAGCGACCAAGCAGGAACCGGTTGGGAAAGAAATCATCATCCCCAACCCGCTGGCCAAATCATTTGAAGGTAAATATTTTGTGGGTTATGCCGAGGATCTATTTTTGGGTGGGGGCACCAGTGCCTGGGCGGGTTTATATAATCCCATCGATTCAGGAATCTATATGTTTGTTAATGTCTGGACCATTACTGAATTATTGGGTGCTTCGCCGATCAGAGCCCAGATTTGGTTTAATGCTCGAATGCCCGGGAATCCCTCGGCAGACACCCTGGTTACGTCCGCTAATCAGGCCTTGATTCCCCTTCCTCAATCCCGGGTAAAACTGCTGCAGGCCGGCAATGTTACCGGTGAACCGATAGGCGGTGTAAAAGCATTTGTCCGGCGCACCGAGGCCGGCACCACACAGGTTTTCGAGGAGGACGGCAAATATATCTTTGCGCCGGGTGGGAACCTTAGTGTTTTCGTTTCCAATCCGGAGACACCCGAGGAAACAGCCTCAGTCAGGCTGGCCTTTGGCTGGTGGGAGGAAAAGAGCTATACCCTGTAAAATGGTTCTCATTATTCAGGCACTAATTGGACGAAACCCTGGCTCCCGTCAACCAGGATGGTTTGACCGTCTTTAATCAAACAGATGGCATCATTGACCCCAACTACAGCTGGTATGCCATACTCCCTGGCTACTACTGCTCCGTGGGTCATGAGTCCGCCTACCTCTGTAACCACACCGGCGGCCAGGGTAAACAGCGGGGTCCAGCTGGGATCGGTATAAGGAGCGACCAGGATATCCCCCCGCTCCATTTGGGCTTCCTCCAGATGTAAGACAACCCTGGCCCGGCCCCGCGCTACTCCGGCTGACACCGGGCTGCCGGCCAGGGCTCCAGGCGGAAGATCCCTGGCGGATATTTCCCTGATTATTACCCCCTCACTGGTCATCATCCGTGGAGGACTGAACTGCTGGCTGCGTTGGTAAGCTGCCTGGCGCTCAGCCATCAATCCCAGGTCAACCTGCTGCCGGACAATGATCTCTTTGATCTCCTGCAGTGAGAACCAATAGATATCCTCACGGTCACGCAGCACACCGTTTGTGACCAGTTGATCCGCTTCTTCGAGGATAGCCTGCTTGATCAGCCACAGGCTCTGCACCATAAAATACTTGGGATGTTCCCGCACCCCGATCAAAGAACGGTGAACCTTGATCAGCCTTCGCATGACTATGGCCTTGAAGAATCCCCAGGACTTATGGCGGAGCCGTTCGACCAGCAAAAGGGCAGCGGCTTCGGCTTCGGTTTGGCCTGCTCCGAACTCGCGGCGGGGCTGCCCGGATTGGTTTTGCCCGATGTTCATCAGCAATATAGGAGTCATCTGGGTGGGAGTCTCGTACCAGCGCGGCCTGGTAATATCGATCTCCCCGGTTCCGCGCATTCCATAGCGGGCAAAGAAAGCATTGAATAAGGGCAGCACGGCTGTACCGCCTTCAACCTGCTCCAATCCGGTAAAAAAGTCCTCATCCCGGGCAGTATTCATATATTCTATCACCTGCGGGTAGTCCCTGATGGAGTCGGCCAGGTCCCCGAGCTCAAGCCCCATTTCGGTAGTCACATTGCCGGCCGGTGATTTACTGATGCTGCCCAGCTGAGCCTGGTCGCCCAGCCAGGCCAGGGATAAATCGCTGATTAAGAAATAGGTGCCAATAGCCGGCGGGAGGCTCACAACCAATCGGGGTAGGAATCCCCGTATGGCGCTGGAAAGCAGTTCCTGGATCAGGGATATTCGGGTTGCGCCATTTACCGCAGCGAGTTGGGCCCGGTATCTGTGGATGGTGTCTTTTATGAAAATGTTTATTTCCTCAATGGTATGACTATTGTTGCAGTATATGATGCGGGAGACAACCCGGAAAATATAGGATAAAATCACTTTGGCTATCGGCCAGGATATTTTTTGCTCCGGTTGCAGAGCCTCCCGGAACTCATCTTTTTCCAAAAAGGCCGCCAACGACCTGCCGGCGGACTCATCTATCGCCATCAGGATATTGGGGATCCGCTTGCGGATCTGGGGATAGCGCAGCAATGGTGTGATGTCGGCATAAAGGCGATTGCCTGCTTCCCGGGCGTATCTGGTTTCGCCGGTGGGGGTAGCTTTACCGAAAGGCAGCAGGCTTCTGATCACGGACATCCCCAGCGGTTTCATGGCTTCGGTCATCATTTGCACATGACCGAAAGAGAGCAATAAGTGCAGCTGATCATCTTCCGTATGAGGCTGCGGGTAGAGAGTGGTAATGGGCCGGCTCTGGAGTATGAATATCTGATCGCCGGTAATAGCCCATTCTATGTCCTGGGGATTCCCGAAATGAACTTGTATTTGGCGGCCGAGTCGGGCCAGCTGAAGAGCCTGCTGGTCGGATAGGGAAGAAACCGTGGCATTTTGCTCCCCCACCGCAGCCCTTTCCGTTCCGCCTTCGGGCCGAGCCTGGACTAACAGGTTCTTTTTCGACACCTGCTTTCTGATAACCTGGTCTTCTTTGATCTGGTATAGGTCGGCGGAAACCAGACCTGAAACCAGTGCCTCGCCCAAGCCAAAACTGGCGTCGATAGAGGTTATCTTTCGATTTCCGCTGACCGGATCAGCGGTAAACATTATCCCGGATATCTCTGAGAAAACCATCTGCTGGACGACAACCGCCAGCTGAACCCGGCGGTGGCCGAAGTGGTTCTGACAGCGATAGACAACCGCCCGCTCTGTAAATAAGGAACTCCAACAGTTACGGACTGCCTCTAGAAGCTGTGCTTCCCCGCGGATATTCAAGAAGGTTTCCTGCTGCCCCGCAAAAGAAGCTCCCGGCAAATCCTCCGCGGTAGCACTGGAGCGGACCGCGTAAGCAAATTGACGGCCGCCGGCCTGCCAGGCAGCCAATATATCATCCCGGATTATTTGGGGTATCGGCAGTTGAACAAGGTGAGATTGTATCTGTCCGGCCAGGTTGCTTAGCTGTTCCAATGAACCCGGGCTGGTATTTTCGAGAGCATGCAGGAGCTGAGCGAATTCAGAACTGGCGGAGACAAACTCATGGTAGGCCTGGGTAGTAATGCAAAAGCCGGAAGGAACATTGATGCCCGGGATCCGGTTCAATTCGCCCAG